>SKFX01000243.1 GCA_007117775.1 Ilumatobacteraceae bacterium | reverse complement strand
GTGGCGGTCGTGGTGGCCGTCGTGGTGATGGTCGCAGCGGCCGGGGTGATGCGGGTTCGAGAGGTGACCGTGATCATGGGTCACATCGTGACGAGGGGGTGTGACACCGCCTGAGACTCAGGGGCCGTCGATGGGCAGCAGCACCACCCGGGCGCCGACACGGCGCGAGTCGTAGTCCTCCAGCGCCATGAACAACAGCTCGTCGCGCTCGTGTTCGGGCAGGACCACGAATCCGACCCCGGTCGGCGCCTGGGCCAGCACCACCTGGTTGCGTTCGGGGAACCGGACCGGCTCGAAACCGAAGGTGCCTGCGACCACCCGGCGATCGGCGACGAACTCGACGGGCAGCACCGCCCAATAGGAGCCGAACACGTGGTTGAACCCGGCGTCTTCGATCACCGCGAGGGCCTCGTGGACCTCGGCGTTGGGGGCGGTGTCGGCGGTGCTCAGCCATCGCTGTCCCTCTGGCACCACATACCCGGCCACCCACAGCACCCCGAGCGCCACCGCGCCGGCCGCCACGGCCCGGCCGGCGCGCTCGCGCCGGGCGCCGGCGAGGCGTGCCCGAAGCGCCGACAGCGCCCAGGCGACCGTGATCGAGATCGAGATCGCAACGAACGCGAACGCGATCATCCCGTAGCGACCGTCGGCTGAGAAGATCAGCGGCGGGAACAGCGCCATGATCGGGAGCACCCCGACCAGCACGGCTGGCAGCAGGAACCGGCTCGGCCGGTCCCCGGCGGTCACCATGATCACCGCACCGGCGATCGTGGCGGCGATGAGCAGCACCCCGAGGAGCACCGCCACCGGCGCCGCCAGATGCCACGACCAGTCACCGGCGCGCAATCCCCAGGCCCGCGGCAACAACTCTCGCCCGAACACCGACAGCCGCTCGAGGTAAGTGCCCTCGACCGGAGCGGGAAGCTGGCGGGACTCGAAGCGGTTCAGAAGATTCCACACCAGATACGGACCCGACCCGATGAGGCCGCCGATCACCACCGCCGGCCACACCACCGCCCGGTGGTGACGTTGCGCGACGGCGACCACCACCAGGATCGGGATCAGCACCGACAGATACATCGGGTGCATCCAGAACCCGATCCCGGCCGAGAACCCGACGGCCGCCGCGGCCATCGGTCGCGGGTCGGCGCGATCGGCGAGCCGTGCGGCCAACAGGAACGTGAGCGCCAGGACCGCCATCCCCGAGGCATAGCTGGCATAGGCCCGCGTCGAGATCACCATCAATGCGCCCGGTGTGATCCACATGATCACGACGGTGGCGATCGCCGCCCACTGTGCCGGGGCGACCGGTTGGCCGGCGGAGTCGGGTCGCAGTGAGCGCACCTGTTCGAATGCGGTGCGCGCCGCGATGGCGGTGGCGAGCGCCCAGAACACCATCGGCACCGCCTTGAGGGTGGCGATCGATGCCCCGAAGACCACCACCACCGGCGCGTACAGATACGCCTCGAAGACGGCGGTGTAGGCGGTGCCGCCGAGCACGACGGGGAACCGGCCGGCGAGGACCTCGAAGGCTTCGATCCCGGTGTAGGCCTCATCGGCGTTCAGGTCGCCGGCCGGCGAGCGCAGGACTGCGACTCTCGCTGCGATCCCGACGAGGCCGACGGCTGCGATCACCCACCACAGCCGACCGAAGCGCTCCCGACCCGCATCAGCCATCGCCACTGGCACGGTGTCGGGCCCGATGGCGGGTTCGGTCTCGGTCATCAGCCCTCGGGTCCGCGACGCCCGGCCAGGTCCACGGCCCAGCGAGCCTTGAGATAGGTCTGGGACCGCTGGGCCAGCGCGACGTCGCCACCGGCTCCCCCGCCACCGCGGACATGCACCACCGCCACGTCTGGTACCACCGCCACCCGACCGCCGCGGGCGCGCGCCCGCAGGCAGTAGTCGACGTCCTCGCAATAGGCGGGGTGATAGCGCTGGTCGAAGCCGCCCGCCTCAAGATGATCGGCGCGCCGCACCACCCACAACGCCGCCGACGCATAGTCGGCACGGTCTGCATTCTCGATGGCGAGCGGCGCGGTGGAGCCGTCACTGAACAGTTGTTGGCCGGCCTCCTGATGGCTGCCGTCGCGATTGATGAGCACCGGTGCCGACACCGCGACATCGGGATCATCGAGCGCGGCCAGCAACGGTGTCAGCCATCGGGGACCCACCACCACATCGGGGTTCATGAAACACACCAGCGCCCCGGTGCACTGGGCCACACCGAGATTGTTGGCACCGGCGAAGCCAAGGTTGTGCTCGGCTTCGATGAGGCGCAGATCGTCACGGTCGCGCAGACGCTCGGCGGTGCGAACACCCGGCCCATCGGGCGGGTTGTCGACCACGATCACCTCGTAGTCGCCGACGCGCCCGCCCAGTTCGGCACCGGTGTGGGTCGCGATGGCCGCCAGACACTCCTCGAGCACCTCGCCGGTGCCGTAGGTGACGATGATGATCGACAGCCGGTCCGCGACGACCACCGAGCCGTCGATCGAATGATCGGGTGCCACCGCGAGGAAGTTCCCCGCCAGGCGCAGACGCTGGGTCTCGGCGAGCAGCGCAGCGAGATCCTGCGGGCCATAGTCGCGCAGATCACCGATCAGGCCGGTGAGCATGGCCTCGGTCTCGGAGATGTCGTGGTTCAGCGACCACAGCTGTTCGCGCACCTCACCGAGATCGCGTGTCAGCGCCTCGATGCGCTCGGGGCGGCGCAGCAGCGATGGGCGGTTCGGGCGCGACACGCCGGTCAGGCTAGTGCAGCCTCGTTAGGCTGCTTCGGTGCCTCTCACCCGCCGTCACCTCGCCGAGCAGACCCGCCGGATGGGCGCGTCCCTGGCGGGACACGCCCCCACCGCTGTCACCGACCGGCTGCGTCCGATCGCCAGGCGTCTGCGGCTCGCTGCACCGGCGGGCCGCTGGTCGCTGACCGGCACACCACCGTGGAAGCGCGCACCGATCGACACCGGGGTCGCAGCGGTGTGCAATATCTGCCGCTGGCAGGGAGACGCGTTCGAAGGCGGAGCCCATGTCGAGTTCGCGCGCTGCCCCCAATGCGGTTCGATCGCCCGCGACCGCTTCATGCACTGGTGCTTCACCTCCCGCACCGCCGATACCGAGTTAGCCCGCACCGGCCTGCGGTTGCTCGAGACCAGCCCGCGCCTCGGTGATGACTATCGCTCGTGGATGCGCCGCTGGTACGACTACCGCGCCAGTGACTTCGATCTGAGCGCGCATCGCGCCGATGTGCAGATCGACCTCCAGAACATCGACCTGCCCGATGCCTCACTCGATGTGGTGCTCAGCTCCCATGTGCTCGAACACGTCCCCGACACCCATCGGGCGCTGAGCGAATTGTTCCGGGTCATCTCGCCGCGCGGCCGGCTGTATCTGCAGATCCCGCTCGCCTGGGGTCGTACCTTCGTGCCACCCGAACCGGTGTTCCACGCCGATAACACCCCGGTGTTCTTCAACTTCGGCTGGGATCTGACCGACCAGATCCGCTCGGCCGGGTTCATCACCACCGCCCTGGTGCCAGAAGGCCACCTCGATGCGGTCC
>SKFX01000097.1 GCA_007117775.1 Ilumatobacteraceae bacterium | reverse complement strand
TTTGCTGGACCGGGGCGGTGCTCCGGCGATCCGCCGTCTGAACGGCCCGTCTGAGTGCGCCGCCGGACCGCTCGACACGCGGCCGGATCAGCCGAGGTGCTCGGGCCCGAACGAGTCGGGGAGGAGTTCATCCATGGTGTAGGAGCGTCGGATGCCTTCGACACCGGCCACATGGGTCATCGTCGCCGGCCCGGCGAATTCGCGGATCTTCTGTCGGCACCCACCACAGGGGGTGCCGAGCAGTTCACCATCGCTGATCACCACGATCACCTCGACGCGCCGCTCGCCGGCGGATGCCATCGCTGCGAGTGCGCTCGCCTCGGCACACCACCCCTGGGGATAGGCGGCGTTCTCGACATTGCAGCCGGCGTACACCGTTCCCGTGTCGGTGATCAGCGCTGCGCCGACCGGATAGTTCGAATAGGGCGCATAGGCACGGTCCTTGACGGCTCGGGCGTCGGCGAGGAGACGCTGCACGATCTCATCGGTGGTCGCACTCGACGCTGGGTCCTGGTCTCGAGAGGTCATCTGCGCAGCGTACGCGCCCGATGCGGCCTCATCGTGGCCGTACCGGTACCGTGACGCGATGAGACTCGGATTGCTGTCAGCCGCACGGATCACGCCCCTGGCGATTATCGAACCACTCGGGGCCGACCCCGACCTGGGTATCGAACTGGCCGCTGTTGCATCGCGAGATCTCGACCGGGCCCGCGCCGCGGCTGATGAATGGGGCGTGACCCGCGCGTGCGGGTCCTATGAGGAACTGATCGCCGATCCGGACCTCGATGCCATCTACATCGCCACCCCCGCCGCGCTGCACCGCCACTGGACCCTCGCTGCACTGGCGGCCGGCAAGCATGTGCTGTGCGAGAAGCCGCTGTCGGTCGGACGGGATGAAGCCGTCGAGATGGTCGAGGCGGCCGCTGATGCCGACCGCATCCTGATGGAGGCCTTCCACTGGCGGTACCACCCCTATGCAACCCAGATCCGCTCCATCATCGAGTCAGGTCGTCTCGGCGAGATCGACCACGTCGCGGCGCGCTTCGAATTGCAGGACGGCGTCATCGGTCGCGATGACATCCGTTGGGATCTGTCGCTCGGCGGAGGGGCCCTGATGGATCTCGGGTGCTACTGCGTGCAATGGGTGCGCTTCGCAGCCGGTGGCGATCCGACGGTCGTCTCGGCCGAGGCGGTCTGTCCGGTTCCCGAGATCGACGGCTCGCTGACCGCTGAGCTCTCCTGGGAGTCGGGGATCACCGGATCGTTCAGCACCTCGATGATCGCCGATGGTGAGGCGATCGACCTGGTGGTCCAGGGCTCGACTGCGACCCTGCGCGCCGTCAACCCGCTCGCACCACAGCGGGGCGCGCAGATCACCATCACCGATCACGCCAGCGGCGAGACCGAACACCCGACCGTGGCCGGAGCCGGCACCACCACCTATCTCGAGCAGCTGCGGGTCTTTCGCGATGCGGTGCGCACCGGTGAGGCACCGCCGACCAGTGGTGCCGACAGCGTGATGAACATGTCGATCATCGAGGACTGCTACGTGGCGGCCGGCCTCATACCGCGCCCAGCGCATCCGTCCCTCGGCTGAGCAGGACCCGACTGCACCTCGGTCGCATCACCGCGTCGTCAGCGCGTCGGCACCGGCTCGCTGCCTAGCATGGTGCCATGAGCTCTGGCGCCGCGACCGCACTGACCCCCGTCGGAACGCTGGTGATCCTGCGCCATGGCCAATCGACCTGGAACCAGCAGAACCTGTTCACCGGCTGGCATGACGTCGCGCTGACCGATCAGGGTCGCGCCGAAGCCGTCGCGGCGGGTGTGACGATGCGCGAGGCCGGCCTGCGCTTCGATGCCTCCCACACCTCGGTGCTGACGCGCGCCGTGGTCACCCAGCAGCTCGCCCTCGAGGCGATGGACCAGGTGTGGCTGCCGGTCCAGCGACACTGGCGTCTCAACGAACGCCACTACGGCGCATTGCAGGGCCTCGACAAGGCGGCCACCACCGAACGCCACGGCGCCGAACAGACCCATCTGTGGCGGCGTTCCTATGACGTCCCCCCGCCACCGGTCGGCACCGATTCCGATGAGCACCCGATCAACGATCCCCGCTATCGGCTGCTGCCACCCGATGTGCTGCCCGCGAGTGAGTGTCTGCGCGATGTCGTGGCCCGGGTCCTGCCCTACTGGCACGATGTGGTGGCACCGCAGTTGCTGGCCGGATGGAACGTGCTGATCACCGCCCACGGCAATTCACTGCGCGCGCTCCTCAAACATCTCGAGGGTGTCGGCGATGATGAGATTGCGGACGTCAACATCCCGACCGGGGCGCCGCGGCGTTATCGCTTCGATGCGCAGCTCACGGTCAGCGAGGTCGACTACCTCGGCGATGCCGAAGCGGTCGCCGCCGCCGCCGAGGCCGTGGCGCGCCAGGCCGGGACCTGATCCGCTCGGCGGCGAACAGCACCGGTGCGAGCGACTATCGTTTCGGCATGGCCCACGACGATCCCACGATCGAGCACCTCGCCGAGGTGCCGTTGTTCCGGGACTGCACGGCGCGCGAACTCGACAAGATCGCTGCGGCCAGCACCGAGATCGTCGCCCCGACCGGCCGGGTGCTCGTGGACCAGGGCCAGACCGGTCGCGAGGCCTTCATCATCTTGAGCGGTACCGCGACCGCGTCGCGCAGTGGCCAGACGATCGGCACGCTCGGACCCGGTGAGATCGTCGGCGAACTCTCACTGCTCGACCATGGGCCGCGCACCGCGACGGTGACCTGTGACTGCGAATGCCGACTGCTGGTGTTGGACCAGCGTCAGTTCCGCTCGGTGCTCGAGAGCGTCCCGAGCCTCAGCGTGCGGTTGCTGGCCACCCTGTCGGCGCGGATCCGCGACCTCGATCACAGGTACTACGGCTGAGGGGCGCAGAGATGACCAAGAACGACGACCACATCTCACAGCTCAAGCGGATACCGCTGTTCGCCTCGCTGTCCAAAAAGGACGTGGCCCGTCTCGCGTCGGCCGCCGATGAGGTCGATTTCGCCGCCGGGCACACCCTGATCACCGAAGGCGAGGCGGGATCGGAGGCCTATGTGGTCCTCTCGGGCACGGTGTCGGTCAGTCGCCAGGGGACCATGATCGCCGCACTCGGGCCGGGTGAGATCATCGGTGAATTGGCGCTGCTCGAAGATGCCGAGCGCACCGCCTCGGTGACCTGTGAGACCGACTGTTCGATGCTGGTGCTCGACCGCCGCCATTTCGTGCCACTCCTCGAGGACACCCCGGCGCTCGCTATCGGGTTCCTCGAAGAACTCGCCCGGCGCCTGCGCGACCTCGATCGCACCGCGTTCGGCTGAGCGCTCGAAGATGACCTGACGCTGCCGGTGCGGATAGCGTTGGGATCGATGACCACCACCGATACGGCCCCCCAGGTTGACGAGTCTGCGCCCCAGAGCGCCGATCCGAGTCCGAAGCGGCGGCTGCTCCCCCATCAGATCTCGATCCTGGTCGGCGTCACGCTCGGTCTGTTCATCATCGCGTCGGCGATCTTCACCAG
>SKFX01000098.1 GCA_007117775.1 Ilumatobacteraceae bacterium | reverse complement strand
GGGAGCGCAACGGGTGGCGAAACTCCAAACGTCAGCCGGTGGCCAACGACGATCTCTGGCGGCCACTGCTCGAGATCTACCAGACCACCGATGTCGAGTTCCGGTGGGTGAAGGGCCACAGTGGGGACCCGATGAACGATCTCGTTGACGCGCTCGCCGTGGCGGCCACACCGAACTGAGCCGGGCCCCATCGACTCGGACCACGCGTTGACCTCGGCCGCTGTCGGCCGTGATTCGGCCGCGACCGATCATTCAAGTTCTGACCGCCGGCTGCCGATACATCCAAGGTGACGATTTCGTTACAACGCGGTTGGGTACGCTCGATGAACGTGGAGCCCGGTGATCGAACCCCGATGATGCGCGCCCGAACCCGGACGGGTGTCGCCCGGTGCTATTCGTCAGTGGTGGCTGCGGTGGCGCTGCTCGCGGGCGCAATCGTGGTCGTGTCGCCGGCCTCGGCGCAGGCTGTGCCGAGGCCACATGATGAGATCGTCGCCCTACGTATCGATGGTGTCGGCAACGGTCATGGTCGGGGGATGAGCCAGTGGGGCGCCTATGGGCGCGCCATCAACGGCGGCCAGACCTGGCAGCAGATCCTCGACGCCTACTACGGGGGCACCGTGGCCGGCACCGCGGCCAACGAGACCCGACGTGTCCGTCTGGTCGGTTTCGACGGTCGTTCACGACTCGGTGTGGTGAGTGACGCCGCCAACCTCACTGCGCTGGTGAACAATTCACGGCTCGGTGGGCCGTTCCGTTCGATCGAGGTCGTGGAGCGCCCAGGAGGTCGATTTGCGGTGTTCGGTCTGTCGGCGGCGAGTTGCGGGCCAGCGAACGCAGGTTGGACCAACCTCGGCGAGCACAACGGTCCGGTCGTGGTCCGTTCATCGGTCAACACCTCCACCGCGGCACCGGGTGCTGTTCCGGGTCTGTGCGGAACCTCGGGGGCCGTGACGCATTACCGAGGCCAGATCGAGGTCCTCGGCACTCAGTGGGGGACTCGCGTCGTCAACGTGGTCAGCGCCGAGGACTACCTGCGCGGTGTGGTGCCGCGCGAGGTCTCGGCATCGTGGGGTGGTGCTGGTGGAAATGGACCAGGAATGCACGCCATCAGGGCCCAAGCGGTTGCGGCCCGGTCCTATGCGCTGAGTCAGAACCGCTATCCCTATGCGCAGACCTGCGATACGACCGCATGCCAGGCCTATGGCGGGTCGGCTCGACGGCCGTCGGCAACCGGCGCCGTGGAGGTCCGAGAGCATCCGAACACCGATCGTGCGATCGCGGAGACCGCTGGCCAGGTGCGACGGTGGCCAGATGGGAGGCTCGTCTCCACGGAGTACTCGGCGTCCAATGGTCCACGGACCGCTGGTGGAGCCTTCACCTCGATCGATGATCCCTTCGATGATGTGGCATCCAATCCGAACCATCGATGGACCCGGATCATCCCAGCTGACAGAGTTGCGAGCCGTTACGGGGTGGGGACGATCACCGCAGCACGCACCGAGGCCGATCCGGTGTTGGTGGGCCGCGGTCAGCAGGGCATCTGGGCGAATCGGGTGGTGCTCGGCGGCTCTCGTACCGTTCAGGTCGACGCCTGGACGTTCCGCGGCAACTTCGGCCTGCCGTCACCGGGCTTCACCGTGACTCCGATCACTCGTGACCGCGTGTACGACGATGGTTTCGCGCTCATCGGGGATTCGACGGGCGTCGGGATCACCCAGGGGACGAATGCGCCGTTGCCGGCGGTGTTCAACGGGGTCTTCTCCGCAGCGGGCTATGACGCATTGACCTGTCGGCGCACGGTGCGCCAGAACTGTGGAGCACAGCCGAACGACAACGGGCTCGCAGCGGCGGGACGCGTCTTGCCAGGCACCAAGGTCGCGGTCGTGATGCTCGGCTATAACGACGATGTCTTGGACCAGGGTCAGATCGATGAGATGGTCCGGGCGCTCTTGGCCCGCGGTGTCGGCCGTGTCGCCTGGGTGAACCTGTCGGAGCGCTCGGGAGCAGCCGGTGCGCGCTACGCGCAGTCGAATGCGGCGCTCGATCAGGCGGCGTCGCGATGGCGTGAACTCGATGTCATCGACTGGCGCTCTGCCAGCTCTGGTGCCCATGCGCAGCGCTGGTTCCAGAGCGATGGGGTTCACCTGTCGACGTCGGGCAATGCCGAGTTCGCCGACTTCCTGCGCACTCAGCTGTTCGGATTGATCGAGGGAGGTCTCGGTCCCGGCAAGGTCCAGCCATCGAGGCCACTGGAGCTCTCCCTCGAGGCACAGCGTCCGGCCGGTGCAACGGGTGTGGCATTGAACGTGACGGTGCTCGATCCCGAGGGCAACGGATTCGCAACCGTGTGGCCCTGTGACGCGCCCAAGATGCCGGGTACGTCGAATATCAACTTCTTGGCATCGCCGCCGACGGGGAATCCAACCGTTGCTCCCAATGCGGTCATGGTGGGTCTCGGTCCGAGTTCGAAGATCTGCATCCATGTCTCTGAGCGCGCCCACGTCTTCGTCGATTTGGCTGGTTGGCTGAGTGACGGCTTCGAGCCGCTGCTCGAACCGGAACGTATCGTCGATACCCGGCACGGGTTCGGTGCTCCCCGCGGGCCCTTGGCGGCACGCGGCGCGATCGATTTCGTCGTCGGCGGTGCTCCAGCTGGTGCGAGCAGTGTGGTGATGAATGTGACCGCTGTCGGCGCTCGTGTGCCGGGGTATCTCACCGTCTGGCCGTGTGCCGAGCCTCGGCCGAATGCCTCCAACGTCAACTACTCAGCTGGCGGTGGAGCGGACCCCAATCTCGTGATCACCCAGATCACTGGGGATCGACGCATCTGCGTCTACTCCGAAGAGTCGGTCGAGGTCCTCGTCGATGTCATGGGGTACCTCGAGGGTGGCTTCATGCCAGTCGTCCCCGAGCGCCGTGTCGACACTCGCAGCGGTGTGGGTGGGCCGACTGGTCGAGTCGCCCCCGAACGGTCCCTCGAGGTACCCAACGGCGGTGCTTCGGTCCCTGCTGGTGCCGTCGCCGTTGCGATGAACGTCACCGCCGTTGCGCCGAGCGCTCCCGGTTACCTCACCGTGTGGCCGTGCGGTGTCGGACGGCCGAATGCATCAAGTCTGAACTATCCAGCACCTGGACCGACTGTGGCTGAGCCGAACCTTGTGGTTGCATCACTGCACCCCGATGGCCGTGTCTGCGTCCATGCCGAGGGACCGACCTTCGTGCTCGTCGATATCGCCGGATATTTCACCTCTGGCTTCTCACCTGTGGTCCCCGATCGCCTGATCGACACCCGATCGGACCCCTACTGACCGAGGGCGCGCCCCACTGAAACCTGTTGGGTGTGGCCCGACGCGGGTTCGATTCTGAGTTCCTCGCAGTCAGGGCCTATCGTTCGGGTCTATGGACATCACAGGAGCAAGTGCAATCGTCACCGGCGGAGCATCGGGTATCGGTGCTGCGTCGGCCCGCATGTTGGCCGAGCGCGGCGCGAAGGTCGTCGTCGCCGACCTCCAGGAGGACAAGGGTCAGGCCCTCGCCACCGAGATCGGCGGTGCGTTCTGCAAAGTCGACGTGACCTCGACCGATGACATCATCGCGGCGGTCGAGATGGCGCTGTCGATGGGTCCGCTGCGGGTCCTCGTGAACTCCGCCGGGATCGGTTGGGCTCAGCGCACCGTCGGCAAAGATGGTCAGTACGAGTCGGCGGCGAACCTCGACGCGTTCAAGAAGGTCATTGCCATCAACCTCATTGGCACCTTCGACTGCACCAGAATCGCAGCGACAGCGATGAGCCGCTCAGAGCCTCTCGATAACGGCGAGCGCGGTGCCATCGTCAACATCGCGTCGGTTGCGGCCTTCGACGGCCAGATCGGTCAGGCCTCGTATTCGGCCTCCAAGGGTGGAGTTGTCGGGATGACCCTTCCGGTCGCTCGAGATCTCGCAGCCATCGGTGTGCGCGTCAACACCGTGGCGCCCGGCCTCATCGACACCCCCATCTATGGCGAGGGTGACGCCAGTGAGGCCTTCAAGGAGAACCTCCAAAAAGGTGTGCTCTTCCCCCAGCGCCTCGGCCATCCCGAGGAACTCGCTTCGGTCGTCATCGAATGTGTCACCAACAGCTATCTCAACGCTGAGAGCGTCCGCGTCGACGGTGGCATCCGTATGCCACCGAAGTGATCTCGCTCTGAGCCTCGAGATGCTCCGCAGTCATCGGAGCTGGGACCGGTCGGACCGCGTTGTGGCCATGTGCCATACAACGCTTCGATGCACTGGCGTCCCGGGGCATCGGGCCGCTGGGGGTGTCATGTGGTGTAGTCGGCGTTGATGCGCACATAACCGTCGGTGAGATCGCACCCCCAGACCGTCGCAGTGCCATCGGCGATGCCCAAGCTCACGTGGATCAACACCTCTTCGTTGTGCAGGTACTCAGCCAGGCTCGAAAGCGCGGCATCATCGATCGGACGCGGGTACACCTCGGTCGTGCCGAAGCGGATGACGACATTGTCGGGGTCGATGTCGGTGTCATCGCTGCATTTGCCGATGGCCATGGCGACGCGCCCCCAGTTGGGGTCGCGTCCGTGGACAGCGGTCTTGACCAGGGGCGAGTTGACGATGGACTTGGCGACGCGCTTGGCCTGGGCGCGATCGCGCCCGCCATCGACGGTCACCTCGATCAGGGTCTCGGCGCCCTCACCGTCGGCAGCGATCTGCCGAGCGAGTGAACGCGCCACATCGAACAGCGCCGCCGCGAACTGATCTGGATCGACGAGCCCGCTGGCGGCGCTCGTCATGATCACGGCGGTATCACTCGTCGAGGTGTCGGTGTCGATACTGATCGAGTTGAACGTCCGATCGATCACATCGTCGGCGATCGGCGACAATATCTCGGCTTCGATATCGGCATCGGTCAACAACACGGTGATCAGTGTCGCCATGTCCGGCTCGATCATGCCGACGCCCTTGGCGATGCCGACGACGCGGGCCGGTCCGTCACCGATGGTCGCCTCGGCCATCTTGGGTGCGGTGTCGGTGGTCATGATGCCGCGCGCCGCATCGAGCAGCGATGCCGGTGATGATGTGTTGCTCTGAGCGGCGATCTCGTTGAGCTGGCCGGGCACGGCAGCGAGACCTGAGCTGATCCGATCCATCGGATATCGGCGGCCGATGACGCCGGTGGAGGCGATGAGGACATCGCGGTCTGCGCAGCCAAGTCGCTGTGCCGTCTGAGCGACGACCTCGCGGGCGTCGTCGTCGCCGGCGGGTCCATTGGCAACGTTGGCGTTCTTGGAGATGATCACCACAGCCTGGGCGAGGCCGTCGCTCAGATGGTCTCGGCTGAGTGTGACACTGGGTCCTGCGAACCGACTCTTGGTGAAGCGCCCGACGCTCGGACGCGGGCGATCGGTGGTGATCACCACGAGATCATCGGTGTCGTCCTTGATGCCGACGTTGGCGACATGGCAGGCGAAACCTGCCGGAAATTCGATCATGGCTGCTCCGAGTCGAGACCGAGGCCGATCGCAGTGAAGATGGCCGCCAACTGGTCCACCTGGGTATCGCTGAGCTGATCGAATAACCGTGACCTGACGCTCTCGACGTGGTCCGGTGCAGCCGTTGCCAGCGTCTCGTGCCCGGCTGGGGTGAGCACTGCCAGCATGACGCGACGGTCGGTCTCAGATGCTGCGCGACCGACGAGGCCATCGCGCACGAGGCCGTCGAGGCGGCGTGTGAGCCCGCTGGGTGATAACTGCAGCAGGTTGGCGAGATCGCACATCCGCATCCGGTGCTCGGGCGCCTCGGAGAGTACGACGAGCACCTGGTAATCGCCCTGAGTGAGACCGGTCGGCGCGAGATCCTGCTCGAGCGCGAGGTTGAGTCGCGCCGTGACTTCGATATACGTCCGCCATGCGAGCATCTCGCGATCATCGAGCCATCGGGGGGCGGTAGTGGGCGAGGACGTACTGGGCGCAGCCATGGGAGCAGGATATCGCCCCCTCGCAAAGGTGAATGACACAAATGTTGCGATCGCAACAGAATGCGCTAGGGTGTGGCGGTCCACTCACACGCACAAGGAGCACCCATGTCACTCGACCAACTCAGCGCTGGCACCTGGAACATCGACCCAACCCACACTGCGATCAGCTTCACGGTCCGGCACATGATGCTGTCCAAGGTCCGCGGGAAGTTCTCCGAGTTCACCGCTGAAGTCACCATCGATGCCGATCCGCTGCAGTCGAGCCTGGTCGCCGAGGTGCAGATGGCCTCGATCGACACCGGCAACGACGACCGTGATCAGCATCTGCGCACCAACGACTTCTTCGATATCGAGAACCATCCGACGATGACGCTGCGCTCAGCCGGATTCGAGGGTTCGGGTTCGGAGTACACGATGCACGCCGACCTGACGGTCCGCGGTGTCACCAAGCACGTCGATTTCGATCTCGAGTTCACCGGGGTCGGCCAGGACCCGTGGGGTAACACCCGCGCCGGGTTCACCGCCACCACCACGATCAATCGCAAGGACTTCGGAATCGAATGGAATGCGCCACTTGAGACCGGCGGCGTGCTCGTCGGTGACAAGGTCCAGATCGAGATCGACACTCAGATCGTCAAAGCCTGACCGAAGCGAGCGGGCGGGCGCCGTTGGTCTGAGTCAGTCGGCGAAGAGTGCTGCAAGGCGGTCGAGGGTTCCCTCGATCGCCTTGCGGTTGCGTTCGGGAGTGCGCGTCGCTCGCAGCATCGGGGGTGACTTGGCTCGACGCCAGTCGAATTCCTCGGTCACCACGGTGCCGTCTGCGACCTCCTCGAGGCGATAACGCCAGATATGGCCGCCGAAATGCCTCCATGCGATCAATGTCGGCTCATCGAACTCGACGACTTCATTGGTGATGCGATAGGGGAGGCCGAGTCTCATCTTCATCCCGAACCGTGAACCGAGACTCAGTCGCTGGGGAGCGTCAGAGAGCGCATCGCGGACCGTTCCGGAACCGTCGATGCTCTGGTGGCGACTCGGGTCGGCGAGCAGGTCGAAGATCTGCTGGGGTGTGGCTGAGATCATCTTGGACACCCGAACCACCCGATCCGGAGTCGGCTCATCTGCTCGTTGGCTGTTGACGTCGCTCATCTGCTCGCTCATTTCATTGTCCAAGGGCGTCACCGCTCACTGGCGCGATCGTACCGTCGGGTTCGGTTCGTCGCGTCTGTCGCGCTGTGTCCGAGAGCCACGAGGACCCGATGCGCACAGCGTCGACCAGAGAACAGCGCTCCCTGGCTCGATGCGGTGTCGCGGTGGTCTCCGCAGACGAAGATGCCGTCTGTGGTCTCGACGGAGCGCTTGGGTGTGAACGGCGGTCGCTGACGGGGCTGGCCGTGGCGGATGCGGTGGACAGCAAGGGTCTGCCAGGAGTCCACATCGGGTCCCCACCACCGGCGGAGCTGGCGTCGGGCCAGGGCATCGAGATCACCGTCGACGATGCCGGGAAGCGAAGCAGCGATCACATGGCCGTCGTGGGGAGCGTAGGTCTCAGCGATATTGGACATCACCGCGACATTCAGCACTGGGCCGGCGCCCTCGCCGTCCAAGATGACGAGCCGAGATGTGCTCGGAGCCTGGTCGGCCGCGAACCAGACGCTGCCGACCGACTTGGATTCGACGTCGCGTAGCCCGAGCAATTCAGCGGCGGTGGGACCTTCGGTCGCCACGACGACGGCGCGGGCACCCAGGCCGGTACCACCGATCTCCACCCGTTGTGGTGTGACCGCCGATACGACGGCTCCGAATTCGATCGAGTCCGGCGCGAGACGCCCAGCCAGTTGTCGGGGGATCGCTCCCATCCCGGCGGCCGGCACTGCGGCAGCGCCATCAGCGAGCATACGAAAGATGATGTCAAACATTCGCCGTGAATCACCGAGCTCGGCATCGAGTTGGATGCCGCCGACGAGGGAGCGGAAGAACCGTTGGATCATGGCATCGGAGAAGCCATCGCTGCGCAATGCCTCGAGGGTGGAGATGTCATCGCCGGCGAGCAGCCGAGACGGGTGGCCGGCTCGGACCCGGGCTCGCAGTCGGGCGATCCGGGCCTTGTCCACGAGGTTGCCGATCGGTGCCGTCGCAGTCGCCACCATATGGCGCGGGTCACGGAACGGATCGGAGACCACATGGCCGCGTCCGCCCCGCCACACCAACGCCCCGGGATCGAACTCGCGCAGGTCGAGCGCGTCGACGTCGAACTGGCGGTGCAGCTCGGGATAGGCGGTCAAGATGACCTGGAAGCCGCGATCCACCAGGAATCCGTCGATGATGTCGGTGCGGACCCGACCCCCGACGTCATCGGAGGCCTCAAGCACTCGAACGCTGACCCCTGCCGCGGTCAGTTCGGCTGCGCAGGCGAGGCCGGCGAGGCCGGCGCCGACCACGATGACAGGTGCCTCAGCAGCCATGGTCGGTGACCGTCGGCGACACGACGGCGACCAGCACCGGGGCGATACCCGGCCGATCGGGGCTGTTCATCGGTCCAATAACGCCCGCAGCGCAGTCTCGAGGTCGGGGTGTTCGAAGCGGTAGCCGGCGTCTTGGAGCACCTTGGGGACGACGCGTTGGCCGTCGAACAGCAGGTTGGTGGCCAATTCTGATCCGAGCAGCAATTTGGGCCCGAACGATGGGATCGGCAGGATCGCTGGGCGCCTCAGCACCGACGCAAGGGTCGTGGTGAACTCGGCGTTGGTGACCGGTGCGGGGGCGGTCAAGTTGACCGGGCCCGCGATGTCATGGTCGAGCAGGAACATGATCGCTGCGACCTCGTCATCGATCGAGATCCAACTCTGCCACTGCGAGCCGGAGCCGAAACGTCCACCGAGGCCGAGCTTGAAGATCGGCAGTTGCTTTTTCAAGGCGCCGCCGTCGCGTGACAGCACGATGCCGGTTCGCAGCAACGCCACTCTGACGCCTGCCGCTGCTGCCATGGCGGTGCTCGTCTCCCAGTCGATGCAGACCTCGGCGAGGAAGCCGGTCCCGGCGGCGGCGGTCTCATCGAGGACCTCATCGCCGCGTGAGCCGTAGAAGCCGATCGCGGAACCCGATAGCAGGATCCTCGGTCCATCGGTCGCCGCAGCGATGGTCTCGGACAACAGATTGGTGGATCGGACTCGGCTCTCGCGGATCTCCTGTTTGTACGAATCGGTCCAGCGGCGATCGCCGATACCGGCACCGGCGAGGTGCACCACGGCGTCGACACCGCTCAGATCCGCTGGGTTCATCGTTCCCGCCGCCGGGTCCCAGCCGATCTCATCGGTGGCTGGCGATCGCCTGACGACCGCGATCGGTTCATGTCCAGCGGCGCGCAGAGCGCTGTTGAGCGCGGTTCCGATGAGACCCGATGATCCAGTGATGGCGACTCGCATGCTTCCACGCTAGGTGAGGAATCAGCCGGGCGCGTCACCGATCTGTGTCCGGTGCGGCCCCGGGGGCGACGGATTCGAGTCTGCGCATCACGACACGGGTCATCCGTTTGTGCTCAGAGCATGTGGGCGCAGTCGATGGCCAGGGATCAGGAGCGCAGGGCCTGAGAGATGATCATGTCGAGCATCGGGCTTCCCGCCGAGCCGAGCAGGAGTTCCACATCGCCATCGATCGGCACGATGGCGAGTGCCGGCTGGAAGGGGATCCCGAACCGATCGTAGACCTCGCCGGCGGTATCGGCCAGCTGCGGGAACGTCAGGCCGTGCCGGTCGACGAACTCCTCATAGTCCGAGTCGCGCCCGTTCCAGGCCACACCGACGACGTGGATCTCTTCGGACCATTTGTTGGCGACCTCCTCGACCGAGGGGGCTTCGACATTGCACGAGCCTCAAAACGGAGCCCAGAACCACAGCAAGACCGGTCGGTCGGTCAACCCGGCGAGCTCGAGTTCGCCCCCGCCCACGAGCGCGATGGTCTGATCGAGCATCGCAGCGTTCGCAGCGGTCATGGAGGGCTGAGATGATTCGTCTGCTCCGGTCTGCGGGGCCGTGGCGACGGTGCTCTCGGACGAGGACACCTCGGCGCCATCGGCCCCGTCTGATGGTTCAGCGACAGTCGGGGCCGGTTCGGTGATGGCATCGGCATCGCCGGGTTGGTCCGAGCAGCCGGTCATCGTCGTCGATACCGCCACCGCGAGCACGGCCGCAGCCACCGCGGGGCGTCGATACCGCCTGAGGGGCCGGGACGCAAGCCTCATGACGATCACGCTAGCGAGTCCCAGATGGGAGCGGGCGGCAGCGCCCGTATCCTGTTCGATGTGCAGACCCGGACACTGATGCTGTTGTCGATGGTGGTCGGTCTCCTCATCTTGATGGCGGGCGGCGTGCTGTTGGTGCAACTGGTCAATCGGGTCGAGGTCGTCGAACCGAGCAGGATCGGCGAGACGGTCACCGTCGGGGATATGACGGTCGTGGTGGAGTCATCTCAAGAGGAGTCGGGTCGACATGTTGTGGAGATGCTGGTCGGGGGGGTGCCCGATCCCGATATCGCTCGTGGGTTCCGGATGATCGCTGCGGCCCGACCGGCGCCGCTGCTCGAGTCCTGCGGTGCCGCAGAGGTGCAACTGCGGTCGTGCACCCTGGTGTTCGAGACGCCCGATGACGGCGGATCGCGCCAGATCATCTACGAGCGCGGCGATCAGAGCGCCCGATGGATCCTCGCGCTCCCGGACTGATCCTCAGGGTGAGGGTGCCGTCTGGACGCTACGGTGGGAAGCGTGAGTGAGCATTTCGATCTGGTCGTGATCGGTGCCGGACCCGGTGGGTACTCCGCGGCGCTGTACGCAGCGTCGGCGGGCCTGAAGGTCGCACTGGTCGAAAAGGACGCCCTCGGCGGTACCTGTCTGAACCGGGGCTGCATTCCGGCCAAGGCCTTCTTGGAGACCGCAGCGGTCATGCGCCATGTCGAGCACAGCGCTGATTTCGGGATCCAGTCCTCGGCGCCGACGGTCCAGTTCGCCGTCACCCAGGCGCGCAAGCAGAAGATCGTGGCTGGCCTCGTCGGCGGGATTGCGGCGATGTGCAAGGGTCGCAAGGTCGAGGTCTTCAATGGCACCGGGCGACTGGGTGCCGGCCGATCGGTGACGGTCTCCCACGCCGATGGGCAACAGAGCTCGATCAGCGGTGACCATGTGATCCTGGCCACCGGTTCGGTCCCGCGGCTCATCCCGGGCTTCGAACGCGGTGGTGTGATCATGACCAGTGACGAGGTGCTGGATCTCGACCATGTGCCGGGCCGGATCGCAGTGATCGGCGGTGGTGCCATCGGATGCGAGTTCGCCTCGACGTTCGCTGATCTCGGGGCGCAGGTCACCATCCTCGAGGGACTGCCCAAGATCCTGCCCGGACTCGATGCCGATGTCGCCAAGGTGGTGGTGAAGACCTTCACCCGCAAGAAGATCGATATCCGCACCGGCGTCATGGTCAACGGCCACACCCCGCGCGATGGTGGCACCACAGTGCACTTCGGAGAGGGAGAGTCCCTCGAGGTCGATGCGGTGGTCGTGTCGGTGGGGCGTCGACCCTTCGCTGACGAACTCGGTCTTGACGCGACCGCGGTACGTGTCGACGATCGCGGCTTCGTCGAGGTCGATGAGTACTGCCGGACCGCAGAGGATCGTGTCTATGCGATCGGTGATCTCATCAACACGCCGCAACTGGCGCATGTGGGCTATGCCGAGGCGGTCATGGCGGTCAAGCATCTCTTGGGTGAGAACCCGATGCCGATCATGTACGACCGGGTCCCGTGGGCGATCTACTGCCATCCCGAGGTGGCGTGGGCCGGCCCGGGTGAGGAGGAGGCCACAGCGGCGGGCCTCGATGTGGTCGTCGGACGACACCCGTTCAAGTTCAATTCCCGCGCGCAGATCCTCGGCGAGACCGACGGCATGGTGAAGATCATCGCCAAACGCACTCCCGATGGTCGCGCCGGCCAGATCCTCGGCGTCCACATGGTCGGGCCGTGGGTCACCGAACAGTTGAGCGGGGGCTACCTCGCCGTCAACTGGGAGGCCTCGGTCGATGAGGTCGCCGAATTCATCCAACCGCACCCGAGCTTGACCGAACTGTTCGGCGAGACCGTCATGTCGATGACCGGACGTTCCTTCAATGGCTGAACGATGTGGTGGTGTGCCGCATACGATGACACCGGTCCAAGACTGAAAGGCGAGTGATCTCGATGGCTGATGTGGTGTTGCCCCAACTCGGTGAGACCGTGACCGAGGGAACCATCACCCAGTGGTTCAAAAACGTCGGTGACACCGTCGCCGCCGATGAACCGCTCTTTGAGGTCTCGACGGACAAGGTCGATACCGAGGTGCCATCTCCTGTCGCCGGCGTGTTGGTCGAAATCCGTGTTGCCGAGGGCGATACCGTCGACGTTGGAACCGTCATCGCCATCGTCGGCGATGAGGCATCTGGAGCCCCACCGGCGGATTCCGGTCCGGCCGCGGCCGAACAGGCTGCACCGTCGCCTGAGCCGGCCGCGCAACCTGATGCTGCGCCTCCCGCGCCGACGCCTGCGCCACCGCCCGCACCACCCGCGCCCGAACCGAGCGCAATGCCGTCTCCTGCTCCTGCTCCCGCCGCTCCTTCCAGTCCGACAGCGCAGCCAGCCGAGGCCGGTGAAACCGGTGACGCCGGTGACTCGGCGAAGCTCTTGTCGCCGATCGTACGGCGATTGATCGCCGAGCACGGCCTCGATGCTGGGCAGATCCGCGGCAGTGGGGCCGGAGGCCGCATCACCCGCGATGATGTGTTGAACTTCATCGACCAACGCAGTGTGGGCCAGGCCCCCACCAGCGCGCCGGCACCTTCGTCTCCTTCGGCGACGACATCTGCGTCGCCTGAGGCGCCTGCGACCCCATCGCCGAGTCCGGCTCCACCGGCCGTCGCGGCGGCGAGTGCGACCGATCGCGACCGGGTCGTTCCATTGAGCAAGATTCGCCGG
>SKFX01000101.1 GCA_007117775.1 Ilumatobacteraceae bacterium | reverse complement strand
GATGACGATATCCACACCGGCCAGCAACGCCGCTGAGGCTGCTGTGGGCTCACAGTTCGCGCCTCGTCGACCCCTGAGCGCACCGCCGGTCAGGATCGGCAAGCCATCGCGACACCAACCCGACCAGCACCGCATCAGCGTGAGTCTGCAAGCAGATGAGTCCGATCCAGTAGTTTGTTCACATGCGCGTACTCGTCATCGGTGCTGGCGGAGTGGGTTCGGCGTTCGTTGCGATCGCCGCGAAACGAGAGGTGTATCGCCATATCACCGTGGCCGATATCGACCTCGACAAGGCTCAGGCCGCAGCCGACAGCGTGACCGGAGCGGATCCCGGCCGCATCGTGGCGGCGCGCCTGGATGCCTCCTCTGAACACGACGTGGCGGCGATGGCCGCAGAGATGCGCGCCGATGTGATCTTGAACGCATGTGATCCTCGGTTCAACCCATCCATCTTCGACGGGGCGTTCCTGGCGGGGTGCAACTACGTCGATATGGCGATGCACCTGTCGGTGCCGCATCCGGACAAGCCCTATGAGAAATGTGGTTTCCGACTCGGCGATGGCCAGTTCGCACAGCATCCGGTCTGGAAGAATCGCGGCCTCATGGCGCTCGTCGGCATGGGGGTGGAGCCCGGCTTCTCCGATGTCGTGGCCCGGTATGCCGCCGACCACCTGTTCTCTGAGATCCACGAGATCGGCGTTCGCGACGGAGCCGACCTCGTCGTCGAGGGCCATGACTTCGCCCCGACATTCTCGATCTGGACCACCATCGAGGAGTGTCTCAACCCACCGGTGATCTACGAACGCGAACGAGGCTGGTTCACCACCGAACCCTTCAGCGAACCCGAGGTCTTCGAATTCCCCGATGGCATCGGGGCACTCGAATGCGTCAACGTCGAGCATGAAGAGGTCATCTTGATGCCGCGCTGGATCAATGTGGACCGGGTGACGTTCAAATACGGCCTCGGACGCGAGTTCATCGACGCTCTCAAAACGCTCCGCAAGATGAACCTGCACAGTACCGATCCGGTCGAGATCGGCGGAGTGCAGGTATCGCCGCGCGATGTCGTCGCCGCCCTGCTGCCCGATCCGGCCGAACTCGGTACGCAGATGCACGGCCGCACCTGTGCGGGATCATGGGTGCGTGGACTCGGCCCCGACGGCGAGGCCCGCGAGGTGTACCTCTATCACGTGGTCGACAACGCCTGGTCGATGCGCGAATACCACCATCAAGCCGTCGTCTGGCAGACCGCCGTCATGCCGGCGGTCGCCATCGAGCTGATGGCCACCGGGGTCTGGTCCGCGATCGGCGTGGTCGGACCCGAAGCGCTGCCACCCGATCCATTCCTCGAGTTGCTCGACCAGCACGGTGTGGAATGGGACTGGCAGGAATACCGCGATCGCAAGCCGGTCGAGGCCACCGACGCACCGGCGATATAAGCCGAGAACGCAACCGCTCGCCGCTCAGCCGTCCAGATCGCCGATGACGGGCTGCGCGAACCGCAGTCGCTGGTCGAATCCGGCCTCATAGGGCAAGAAGCCGTTGCGATCGGGATAGATCAACTGCACCATCGTCGGCGCCTCGCCGCGGTACCACGCAAGCGCGGTCTGGAACATCGGCCCCCATCGCTCGAGGTCAATCAGCGCGAACACACATCGCAGCTCACCATCGAGGAGGCCCACCAACTCCTGACCGACCGGGATCTCGGTGCCGGCGCGACAGGTCTCCACCGTCAGCTCCAACAAGCCCTTGGATGCCGCCGGGGTGAGCCCGAACACGGCCACCTCGGCCCAGCCGACCGCAGCGGGCACCCCGATGGTGTAGGTGTAGGCCGGGCTCGGCGGGTCGGTCTCAGATGATCCCGCCACCGATTCGACCGCCCATCCGGCGTTCTCGATCATCCACTCGATCTTCTCGGCATGGGCGATGTGGAAGTCGGGCAGATCCATCACTTCAGTCAAGCCGATCGACATGACTCCGGGCCAGACCTGTGACATCGTTCCCGATCGCACGACTGCTGGGGGTGCGGTGTCGGGTGAGATGGGCGCAGATACCGTCTCAGTCGAGATGTACCGATTCTTGGTCTCACCGCGCTGGCTGGGGTTCCATCTGCTCGTGTTGGTCGGGATCATCGCGTTCATCAACTTCGGCCTCTGGCAATTGGATCGGCTCGAACAGCGACGGGACTTCAACGCCATCGTCAGCGCCCGCATCGATCAACCCCCCGTGGGCATCGAGACCATCTTGGCCGAGATGGCTGCTCTGGCGACCGAACCCGGCGACGACCCTGCGGCCGCGGTGGAATGGCGCAGCGTCGACGCTGCCGGTAGCTATCTGATCGACGAGGAACTGATCGTCGTGAACCGCTCCCAGGGCGGCCGTGCGGGCGACAACGTGGTCACACCGATGGTGCTGGCCGACGGCTCCATCCTGTTGGTCAATCGCGGGTTCGTCCCACTCGGCTTGGAGATCCCATCGCCGTTCGCGGACACCGCCGAGGTCCGCGGCATCGTCAGGGTGTCAGAGCAACGACGCCGCGGCCAGTTGAGCGACCCGGCCGAGGGTCGCCTGCGCGAGATCCAACGCATCGACATCGACCGACTCAGCGCCCAACTGCCCGCTGCGGTGCTCCCGTTCTACATCGACCTGACCGCGTCCCGGCCACCCCAGGCCGGTGTGTTCCCCGAACCGGTGATCCGGCCCGATCTCAGCGAGGGCCCCCACCTGTCCTATGCCGCCCAATGGTTCATCTTCGCCACCGCCGTCGCGATCGGCTGGGTGCTGGCCGTACGGTATTCGATCACCAAGCGTCGCCGAGAGCTCAGCGCAGCGCCCGGCGCGGACCGACCGCCACCATCGAGCGCCGAAGCGACCACGGAGCCGCTGCGAACATCGCCGCCATCGTCGACATGACCGCCCCCGGCTGGGAGTCGAGCTGCAGATAGGGAGCCCACCGCTGCGATGGACGATCGAAGAACACATCGAAGAACGCCCGTGTCTGCTCATCGTCCAACCCGGCGAGCACTGCGGCTCCGTAGCGATGGAGATGACGTGTGACGCGCATCGGACGGGTCCACACCGCCCGTCGCGGATCCGGGCCACCGTCGATGGCGGCGCCGATGGCCGCCGCCACCCGCG
Source organism: Ilumatobacteraceae bacterium (assembly GCA_007117775.1). Lineage (GTDB taxonomy): Bacteria > Actinomycetota > Acidimicrobiia > Acidimicrobiales > Ilumatobacteraceae > CSBr16-110. The sequence continues at coordinate 433 of SKFX01000101.1, read as the reverse complement.
GCGCAGCGCGCAGCGATGCTGCGACCGAGAAACCCGTCGCCGGGTGGACATACCCGGCGGCCGCGCCGAAGACGCTGGCACGATTCGGCGCGATCGCTGCCGGGGCATCCATCGGAATCGTCACACGCTCAGTGCGTCGGGCTGCATCGACGATGTCGGGATCGCCACCGAGACGGCTGATGAGCCGAGCCCTCAGCACGTCATCATCGACCGCCACCGACGCCGACAGGACGGTCTCTTCGACCAACCAGCCATCGGCGACGCGGACCACATAACAGAACGTCGGCACCGGTGCGTCGGGGCCGTCGACGGGCCGGAAGTCCATCAGTACCGTCTGATCGGCTTCGATGAGGGCTGAGGCGGGGATCTGATCGAGGACCACCCCAGTGGCGGTCTGCCACGCCGACGCAGATCGACGCACCGGCCCCAACAG
>SKFX01000076.1 GCA_007117775.1 Ilumatobacteraceae bacterium | reverse complement strand
TCAGCGTCACCCGACCGGTGTCGGAGTCGACCTCGACCACGGCGATATGGGCGCCGAAGGGGAACGTGGCGCCGTGTTGGTCGAAGATGAACTCACCCTGCAGTGCCGTGGCATCGGGGGTGCGCGTCGCCAACTCCGCCCAGGTCATCGCGCTCGCCGGCACCCCGGCGACCGCGATGGTGCCCGTATCGGGATCGATCTCGATATCGGCCGGCTCGGCCTCGAGGATCTCGGCTGCGAGCCGCCGCGCCGAATCGATGAGCACTTCGGTGGCATGGTGCACCGCAGAGCCGCCCAACTGCAGTGACCGCGAGCCACCGGTGCCACCGCCGCGCGGCACCCGGTCGGTGTCGCCGTCGACGAGTGTGATCGACTCGACCGGGATCCCGGTCTGGTCCGACACCAGCATCGCGAACGAGGTGGCATGGCCCTGGCCGTGCGCCGCGGTGCCAGCGAAGACGGTCGCACTCCCGTCGGGGTTCACCTCGACGCGGGCGTATTCCTCGCTGGCACCGCCGGCGGTGATCTCGACATAGGCGGCCACCCCGATCCCCAGCCACCGCCGTTCACCCGATTCGCGGCGGCGGGCCTGTTCGGCGCGGTGACCGTCGTAGTCGGCGAGTTCGGCGGCACGGCGCAGCGCCATTGCATACCGACCCGAGTCATAGACATTGCCCGGGATCGTCGTATAGGGGAACGCGTCATCGCTGATGAAGTTGGCCAGGCGCAGCTCGATCGGGTCGATTCCCAACTCCATCGCGGCCTGATCGACGACGCGTTCGATCAGTGCGGTTGCCTCGGGCCGGCCGGCACCGCGATAGGCGCCGACCGGGGTGGTGTTGGTCACCGCAACAGCCACATCGAAGTCGATCGCGCCGAAGTCATAGGTGGCGTTCGACATGCGCCGGGTGCCGCCGCACAGGAACGCACCGATCGTCGGATACGCACCGGCATCGCCGACGAGACGGACGCGCAGTCCGGTGAAGGTGCCGTCGTTGCGGCATCCGAGTTCGACGTATTGCACCTGGCCGCGGCCATGGGGCAGTGACACCATGTCCTCGCGCCGCGTCGGTGACCAGATCACCGGCCGGCCGAGGCGGCGCGCCGCAGCGGCGACCACGCTGAACTCGTGGTGGAGGCCGACCTTGCCGCCGAAACCACCCCCCACCTGCGGGGTGATGATGTGGAGCTCATCGTTCGACATGTCGAGCACGGTGGCGAGTTGGTCGCGGACCACATGGGGCATCTGCGTCGAGGGCCAGACGATCAGTCGACCGTCAGCGCCGACCGCAGCCGCACAGCCATCGGTCTCCATCGGTGCCACCGCGACGCGTTGGTTCACGTATCGGCCGCGCACCACATGGTCGGAGATCGCCTCGAGATCGAGCGGTCCGGGATCGACGATCTGCAGCGCGAGATTGTCGCCATGGGAGTCGAAGATCACTGGCGCGTCCGATGCGAGGGCGTCTTCGGCGTCCACGACGGCCCGCAGCGGTTCGATCTCGGCCCATACCGCCTCGGCAGCATCGCGACCAGCGGTCGCGGTGCGCGCCAGCACCACCGCGATCGGTTCGCCGACGAAGCGGACGGTGTCGGTGGCCAATGGGGACCGGGCGAAGTCGTCATGGACCTTCACGAACCCGTGATGGGCATCGATGCCGAGATCGGCTGCGGTCCAGATCGCCTCGACGCCATCGATGGCCGCAGCATCGTCGGTATGCACTGCGACCAGCCGGCCATGGGCGATATCGGAGCGGACGAAGACCGCGTGCAACACACCGTCGGGGTGGTACTCGCTCAGGTCCAGATCGGCGAGATAGGTCGCCGTGCCGACGAGCAGTGAGGGATCCTCGGTGCGTTGGACGCGAGTGCCCAGGATCGATCCGGGGCGACGGGGGGCAGGGGTATCGGCAGAACTCACCGGCTCAGTCTGCACTGTCGCTGTCGGTCGATCCTGATCGAAGCGCGATTCAGACCTACTCGCCGGTGCTCATGACACCAAGGTGGTGCCGCCGTCGACCACCAGGACCTGCCCGGTGGCGTACCGGTTGCGCAATAGCGCCAACGTCGCCTCCGCGCAGTCATCGGGGGTGGCGGACCGACCCAGCGGTGCGACCTGGGCGACGGCGGCATGCAGTGTCGTCCACGACTCGGTCCACGGGGTCTCGACCAACCCGGGTGCCACGGCGTTGATCCGGATGGGACCGTAGGACTTGGCCAAGAGCAGGGTCATATGGTTCAACGCGGCCTTCGACATCGAATAGGCGATCGATGAACCGACCGGACGAACCCCGGCGATGGAGGTGATGTTGACGATATTGGGATCGTCTGAGTCGCGCAGATGCGGGATCGCTGCTTTGGTCAGCCACCAGGTGCCCATGACGTTGACCTCGAAGGTGCGGGTGAAGATCTCATCGGTGAGGCCGTCGAGGTCGGCGTGGGGAACCATGGTGGTCCATCCGGCGTTGTTGACCAAGATGTCGATCGAACCGAAGGCCTCCACGGTCGCGTCGATCAGTGATCGGCATTGGTCGGGATCGGAGATGTCGGCACGGTGGTAGATCGCCTCGTTCGGCAATGAGTCGGCAACGGCGCGACCGGCGTCGACACTGCTGGCCGAGTTCACCACGACCCTGGCCCCGAGGCCCGATAATCGCCTGGCGGTGGCTTCACCGATCCCACTCGACGAACCGGTGACGATGGCGACGCGACCGGCGAACTCGCCAGCCGGGTCGGATGAATTGGGGGTGTCGGACACCTCCGAACTCTACGTCGGGGAGCGATCACACCATCAAGACGGACCCGGTGAACGCGGACCCGGTGCAGACCGACGAGGCCCGGGCAGCAGCCGGCCTGCCAGACTGAGCCGGTGTTGGTGGTGATCGGCGATCTGCTCGAGGACATCGTCGTGCGCGCCGGGACCGGGCCGCTGCGCCACGCCACCGATAACCCCGCCACCATCATCCGTCGCCGCGGTGGCAGCGGGGCCAATGTCGCTGCCGGAGCCGCATCGGCGGTACCGACGCGTTTCATCGGCCGAGTCGGCGATGATGCCCTCGGTCGGGGCCTCGTGTTAGATCTGGCCGCCACCGGTGTGGAGATGCGGGTCCAGGTCGAGGGCCGGACCGGATCGGTGGTGGTGCTCGTCGATGGCTCCGGTGAGCGGACCATGTTCCCCGATCGTGCCGCGGCCGCCGAGTTGGGCACGATCGAGGACTCGTGGCTCGAGGGCGCCGGCCTGGTCCACACCCCGGCCTATGGCCTGTTCGATCCGCCGATGGCCGCAGCGGTGCGCGGCGCCGTCGCCACCGCACGACGTCACGGGGCGCGCTGGTCGGTCGATCTGTCGGCCGCTTCGCTGATCGATCGCATCGGTGTGGATCGCTTCGTTGCGGACCTCACCGCTCTCAGCCCCGATATCGTCGTGGCCAATGCCGATGAGGCCCGATGTCTCGGCGATGTCGTGGCGCGGATCGCACCAGTGGTGGTGATCAAACGCGGCCCCGAGCCCGCCGAGGTGTGGGTCGCCGGTGAACGCGATGAGGTGGCGGTCGATGAGGTGCTCGAGGTTTCCGATTCCACCGGTGCCGGCGATGGGTTCGCGGCCGGGTTCCTGGCCGCAATGCTG
>SKFX01000111.1 GCA_007117775.1 Ilumatobacteraceae bacterium | reverse complement strand
GCGCAGCGCAGCACCAGCACCGGATCGGTTCCCGGGTCGGCACCGGGGGCAAGTTCGATCTCACCGTCGACGAGCACCACCCCGTCGCCGACCACCTCGGGTCGACCACCGGTACGGCGATCGACGCGACCCCAGGTCTCATCGCCGATCCAGGCGATCCGGCGAGCGGCGGCTGCGACAGAGGACATCAACTCATCGGCATCGCGATGATCGGTATGGCCAGCGGTCGCGTCTTGGTCCTCGAGGCGCAGGATCTCACCGGGACGACGCGTGGCTCGGTGCAGCGCGACGCGCACCGATACCAATTCGTCGTAGCACTCCTCGAGTGCCCGGCGGTCCTGATGCAGCATGTGCAGGCCGGCTTCGAGCGCCCACCACAGCGACTGCACATCACGGATCCCGCCATGGCCGTCTTTGATATCGGGTTCGAGGATGTAGGCCACCTCACCGGCCTCGCGTTGGCGATCGCGGACACGCTGTTGGAGTTCGCGCAGCCAACGCAGCTGCTGGCGACCCCATTCGGCACGCCCGAGGCCGATGACCTCGGCCGCGAGCGTCTCATCACCGGCCAGATACCGACCGGTCAACAGCGCGGTGGCCGAATCGAGATCATCGGCCATCAATCGGCGCTGGTCGGTCGCAGTGCGAACGGCATGGCCGAGACGCAGACCCAGATCCCAGATCGGGTACCACAACTGTGCAGCGAGTTCCTCGACGGACTCCGGTGAGGTTTCGTGCACCAAGAGCAGATCGAGATCGCTGAACGGTGCCAATTCCCCGCGGCCGTATCCACCGACCGCGACCAATGCCACGCGGCCCGCCACGGTGTCCGCCGCCGCCGCGTCGAAGAGCTCGCGCACCAGATCATCGGTCAAGACCGCGAGTGAACGGCACAGCTCGCGACCGCCGACCGAGACATCATCGATCAACGCAGCGCGCCCTGCGGAATACTGCGATGCGATATCGACCACCGTTGTCATCGCCGCCCCTCAGCACGTCGACGGTGCAGGATCACCGCCGCCTTCCACGCACCCCAGTACAGGCCCGGTTCGCGCAATCGCTCATCGATATCGGCCCAGGTCGCCGGTGAGAGTTCGTAGCGGTCATCGGCGAACACGCGCTCGTGAAACTCATCGCGCACCGTCGCCGGCACACCGGCGTCGATGAGGAGCCCGGTGGGATGGACCACCGCCGAACGATAGAGCATCAACGGGTTCTGGCGCTGTTCGTCCACATCGGTCCGCAACAGCGCCGTCAGGTCCGCAATGAGTGGCGGGCCCTGTTCGGCCGCCATGGTCGCGGCCTGTTCGGACAGCGCCGGTGGACAGTGCCCGAGGCGCGCCGTGGTCGTCGTGACCACACATCGCTCGAGCCAGACCATGGTGCATTCGGCGATGGCTGCGATGAGCACCTCGACCGGTTCGTCATCGGGTGCGCTGACGTGTTGGACCATCACTGTTCTTCTATCGTGACGGGATGCGACCCGCACACCGATCGATCGCCGCGCTGGCGGTCGCGGCGATGGTGACGACCACTCTTGGCTGTTCGTCAGATGAGCCGGGCTCGACCACCTCCCCGGATGAACCCGCCCTGACGACGACCACGATGCCCGCCCCGGCGTGGCCGAGCGACGGGGTGCTGACCGTCGGCGTGCTGCTGCCGACCACCGGACCACTGTCATCGATCGGTGAGCCGATCGTGGAGTCGATCCAATTCGCGTTCGAACTCGTCAATGACGCTGGCGGAGTGCTCGGCCAACCCGTCGAGGTGATCCTGGCCGATGAGGGTTCCTCGGTGGCTTCAGCGATCATCGGCTACGACACCCTGCTGGCCGAGGGTGTCGATGCGATCATCGGGCCGCTGTCATCGGCATCCGCGCTCGGAGGTCTCAACCGCAGTATCAACGCCGGAGTCTTGAACTGCTCACCGAGTGCATCGGCGGCATCACTCGACGGCTACCCGAGCGATGGACTGCTGTTCCGCACCATCCCGAGCGATTCGCTCCAGGCGGTCGCCATCGCGCGCCAGGTCGAACAGACCGGTGGATCGCGCGTTGCGGTCATGGCCGTCGATGACACCTTCGGCCGGCCCTATGCCACCAAGGTCGTCGAAGATCTCGAGAGCCGTGGCCTCGAGGTGATCTACCGCAACTATTTCCGAGCCACCGACGATGACCTCGATGACAAGGTCGCGTCGGCACTCGGCGAACAACCCGATGTCTTGGTGCTGCTCGGCGATACCGAATCGCTCACCGAGGCGATCGAGGCATTCGCCGATGCCGACCAACCGGGCCTTCAACCGATGGTGATCACCAACGATGCACTGCGGAATCTGAGCGAATCGACGGCACGCGAGCTGCCGCCATCGGTCCGGGGCCGTCTCAGCGGTGTGGCACCAGCGCTCTCGGGATCACTCGAGGACAATGATCCGGAGGCACTGGCTCGGCCGTTCGCATCGCACGGTTTCGACTGCGCCACACTGATCGCCCTCGCAACCGAACGTGCCGGCGTTGACGAACCGGCGCGTATCGCCGGACAGATCTCTGAGGTGAGCACCGGCGGTGCGCTGTGCCGGAACTTCACATCATGTCGGGCGCGTCTCGCAGAAGGATTGCAGATCGACTACTCGGGTCGATCCGGATCGGTCGATTTCCAGTTGCGGTCGGGTCAGGTCAGCCGGGCCCGCTTCGAGCAGTTCTCGTTCGACCCCTCGGGCCAGAGCCAGGTCAACAGCACCTTCGACGCGACCACCCGCTGACAGACCGGTGGCCGACGCAGCCGACGGATTCAGAGCAGGTCGTCGAGAGCGGTGACATAGCCGGCGTAGAACGGGCCGAACTCGCCGAAGTGGGCCGAACCCTCATCGAAGCGCATGGTGTAGACGACGTCTTTGAGGGTTTCGGGGTTGATCGCGAACAACGTCACACCCCATTCGTAGTCATCGAGGCCGGTGGACCCGGTGATCAACTGCACGATGCGGCCCGCATAGGCACGTCCGCTCTTGCCGTGCTCCATCATCATCTCGCGACGCCGATCGAAGGGGGTGGTGAACCAGTTGGCATGCGCCTCGCGGCGCTTGCTCATCGGATAGAAGCAGAACGCCTCCATGCCCTCAGGTGGGAGCGTGGGATAGAGCCGGACCTTCAGCTGTTCTTCGGGGAGACCCTTCGCGTACTCATTGACCTCGGTGATGCTGACATAGCTCTGGGTGATGTCGAGACCGGCGGCACCCACGGCCCGCTGCAGGGCATGGATCGGCCGCATATCCGGGCCGAGCGCCATGATGGCGAGATCGGCCTTATGGCCCAAGATGGCAGCGGTGACCACCTGACAGTCCGCAGCGCGAGCCGCTTCGACCGCTGCGAGCACCCCGGCGCGGTCCGTCGTGGGGGTGATCCGGCAGAACAGGTGCACGACGGCGAGGCCTTGGTCGAGTTGCATGCCCTCAGGCTAGGCCCGCTCAGGCCCGGCTCGGTCGCTCGGGTGAATAGACGTTGATCACATCATCGCGTAGGAAGCCGGCCAGGACGAGGCCGGCACGGCGGGCGGTCTGCACCGCCAATACCGTCGGGGCGCTCACGGCCACCAGCGTCGAGAAGCCCGCCGACCACGCCTTTTGGACCATCTCGACACTGGCGCGACCACT
>SKFX01000212.1 GCA_007117775.1 Ilumatobacteraceae bacterium | reverse complement strand
CGAGTGCGAGACCGCCGGCGACGGTTTCGAGTTCGTGTTCGCTGAGGGGTTCACCGGTGGCGTGTTTGCGGGCGATTTCGAGGGCGGTGAGTTCTTCGGCGGTGACGTCGTAGCCGTTGGAGCGGTAGTAGGTGGCGGCAGCTTCGGCTCGTTGGGTGCCGGTGAGTTCTCCAGCCGCCGCGGTGACTCCTTGGGCGAGTGATGGGTTGTCGCGCAGGCCGGTGAGCAGTGTCTCGATGTGGGCTGGGAGTGTGTGATCCGACATGAAATCTCCTGCGTTCGATGGATGATTACCCCCCAAAGTACAAGATTTCGATGCGGCGGTGTGCCGAGGTGGCAACCCTGTCGGCAACCAGACCTGGAGCTGGCGCAGTTCGTTGGCGCGGCCATGGATTCCTGTCACGTCAGTGATTGCTGGCCGCAGACCTCGGCGGTGAGACGCTTCGGCAGGTCCATCGAGAGATCGCCGAAGCATTCAGGATTCTCTCAGGATCAGCCTCATCACTGAGATTTCCCTGAGGAAAGCCAATAGCAAATCTGATAAAGCACTGTGCGGTATGAATCTTTATTGACCGAGAGGCGCTGATCTCGTTGGATGAAGGTGACCTTCGGCGGGGGGCCGCAGGTCGGTGATGATCCCGGGCGGACTCGGGGGAGAGGAGTGATCATGATCCGAGTCGTGGTCTGTGACGATTGCCAGTTGTTCCGCGAGGTCCTGTGCCAGTCGATGGAGCGCTACGGCGACCTCGAGGTGGTCGCCAGTGTCGGGACGGTGGCCGAAGCTCTCGATCGCATCGTCGCTGAGCAACCCGATGTCGCACTCGTCGATGTCCGGGTCGGTTCGGAGTCGGGGATCGCGGTGGCCCGATGGTGTGCGGCCAACCGCAGTGAGTGTGCGGTGGTGATGATGACGGCCTTCGAATCCGATTTGGCGCTGGCCGATTCCTACGCTGCCTCAGCATCGGGGTTCGTGCTCAAGGACATCTCCTGTACCCGCCTCGTCGGCCGGGTGCGAGATGCCGCTGCCGGTGTACGGCGCATCAGCGAGGAGGACGCCCGTGCCGCCCAGCGTCGTCTCGACGATCAGGGGTTCGGCCGGTTCGAGCGACTCCGAACATCGGACCGCCAGATCGCCTCATTGGTGTCGCGTGGGATGACCGATCGGATGATCGCCGGAGTGATGGGCCTCAGTGTGCAGACCATCCGCAACCGTGTCTCGCGCATCCTCAACGAACTCAGCCTCGAGAATCGGGTGCAGCTGGCGGTGTTGGTGACCCGGGCTGCATCTCCGATCGAGGTGCATTCGGCCTGAGGCATCCGATATGGCAGATCGCCGAGTCCCAGCTGTGGTGCAGGGACCGTTCATGGGTGTCGATGATGGAGCGCACGATGGCGTCGGTGACGGATGGAACCAGGAGTTCGCCGCCGCCCTCCACGATTCGATCATCCAGCGTCTCTTGGTCGTGGGCGTCGGTTTGGACTCGCTCGCTGGATCTGGCGGGCCAAGTGGTGCAGCGGCACAGATGGTCCGTTCACACTCGATCCTCAATGAAGTCATCGACGAATTGCGGTCGTGGATCCTGGTGCTGTCCACCTGGGGTGATGAATCAGCGCGAGGCGATGGACTCATCGGGGTCGACCTCACTCGAGCGGTCGCTGGTGTGATCGATGAGATGATCTTGATGCTCGGCTTCGTCCCGTCGTTTCGCTGTCAGGCCGGGTTGACGATCGCGCAGGATCTGGCCGGCGATGTCGTGGCGGTGGTCAGAGAGGGGCTCTCGAACATCGCTCGTCATGCCGGGGCGACCGCCGCGGTGGTGTGGATCACGCAAAGCCACCGCCGCATCAAGGTCCATATCTCCGATAACGGCCGGTGGTGTGACCATCGCAGCGGATCGGGCTGCGGTGTCTCGGGGATGCGTCGCCGGGCGCATCGACATGGCGGTTCGCTGGCGGTGAGCGCCGGAGCGTTCGGAACCGATCTGCTGTGGTGTGCTCCGCTACCCGAGCTGACAGCAGGGGTGGGCGCGACGGGTGCGGGGCGCCCAGCGTGCACCGGTATGGGTCTCATCGCTGCTGACTGCACACCTCCTGTCGACTGAGTAGTTCACTCCATTGCGATCGAGGGTGTCATGGGCTTCACTGGTCACATCGCACCGGATGCGTCACCTGGATGATCGGAGTCGATGGACTCCGGCCATCCGGGCCTGTGGGGCCACGCAGGTCGTCGAGGCGGACGACGGCCTGCGTGCGCCCGGCCCGGATGCTCTCACGACACCGATCAGGTGCTCGGTGGGTGCAGGTTCTGGTTCAGTCGGCCTTCATGGAGCCGGGATCACAGCGAGACAGCATCGGAGTCCGATCGCAGGCCGGTGACGAGCGCAACGGCTTCGACACGGCCGCGGACTTTCAATTTCCGATAGATCGACATCGTGTCGAGGCGGATCGTCGACAGGCTGTAGGAGAGCTCGTGGGCGATCGCGGTGTTGGTGTGACCACGAGCCATGAGTGCCAGCACCTCGAGTTCCCGGTTGGTCAACGAGGCGCCGTCGGGGAGCTGCAGCGATATCGGTGCGATGGCGTTGACGCTGGGTTGAACCATGGTGCTGAGCGGTGCCGATTCGGCGGCGAGTTCGAGTTGGGTGCGCAGGTCTGCGATGCGTTGCATCGAGCGGACATCGTTGATCTGCTGTGCCATCGATCGGGCTCGATTGAGCAGCTCGTCAGCACAGGCGTAGCCGCCCCGGGCCATGTGCAGTTGCGCCAACCGTGTGGCGACCGGCCCATCGCACCACCATGCATTGGAGTCGACAGCGATGTGATCGACCCAGGGGGTCAGCCCCTCGATCAGCTCCTCGATCACATCGTCGAGACCGGCCAGCACGGCGACCTCGGCTGCCAGTGCCCGCAACAGCAGGACGCTCGTCTCGGCTTCGGCTTGGCGCAGTGCCTGTCGCAGGAGGGTCTCGGCGGTCTCGGGCTCGTTCAGGTGCACGGCGACCAGCGCAAGGCTGATCTTGCCGAGGGGGTGCAGTACCGGGCCCGAGACCCTGACATCGAGCCATGGGCGCATCTCCTCATAGGCGCCGCGTTCGAGCAGTTGCTCGGCACGCAACAAGATGTCGGCACCGATCCAGCCCGGGGCATTGATCTGGTGGCCGAGGCGTGATGCCTCATTGCGGTGCTGCTCGGCGGCTTCATCATCGCCGTCGAGGAGCGCGATCCCAGCTGCTAGACAGTTCACCAGCCAGGTCAGCCTGGGGTTGCCGACGGTGTCGGCGACCCAGCGACCGACGGTCAGGGCCTTGTCGAGCAGTGGCCGGTCACCCGATTGCAGCGCATCGACGGCCAGCATGGTGGCGGCATCGATCTGCGCATACGGGTCTCTGAGCGACTGCGCGAGATCGAGTGCCTCGGCGCTGTAGCGACGGCGCAACTGGAGGTATTCCGGGGCGCGGTGGGTATTGCGCCAGGCCAACAGTGCCACCAGACGCACCTCAGCGGACATCTCCTCAGAGGCCTCCAGGGCGCGCTCAGCGAGTGGCTGGGCGACGGTCGGCCGGGTGATCCACGCCATCTGCTGCCAGCGTTGGCCAGGTAGTGGGATCCGCATCTCGGTCAGAGCGCGCGCCGCGTCGATCATGACCTGTTGCTCATCGGTCAGGTCCAGCGCTGCGCATTGTTCGAGCATGGCCGAGGCACGACCGTCACCGGCATACCAATCGACCGGGAAGGCGTAGTCGACGGCGAATTCGACTGCCAGCGCAGCATCATCGTCCAAGAGCGCGAGATTGAATGCTTGGGCGAGATGTTCACGGGCCTCGGTCACCTGGCCGAGACCGTGGTGCGCAGCCGCAAGCTGTTTGAGTCGCAATGCCTGAACCCGCGGGCCGGGCACCAGGTCCATCTCGCTGGCGAACTCGAGGAGCAGGCGTGCCGCGTCATAGTCACCGATGCTGAGACAGGCATTGCCGCGGTGATCGGCGAGTTCGACGAGATCCTCGAACGGCAAGAGTCGTCCTGCGGCGGCTGCATGTTCGATCGCCGCGGCGACATTGCTCGACCCCGAGGTCATGAGGTGGCGGGCAACCTCGGCGTGGATGCCGGCGATCTCCTCGCTCGACAGCTCGGCCACGAGCACCGCCCGGGTGGACGAATCGACGACCCCGTCGACGAGCACCCCCTCGGCGACGGCGGTGTCGATGGCGACTTGGGCTTCATCGAGACTCACCGAGCTGTAGCGGGCGATGGTACGAACATCAATGGAGCCGGCGATCAGTCCTGAAGCCAGCAATGCGCGCCATTGATTCTCGCTCATGTGTTCAGGGTATCGCAGGGCAATTGCGCACCCGTCAGCGCCCGTTGCACCGTCAGCGAGCGACGAAGTATTTGGCCTGGGGGTGATGGCAGATGATCGCCGAGGTGGTCTGCTCGGGCTGATACTGCCAGCCGGTCTCCTCATTGACCTCGATGCCGAGACGATCAGCGCCGAGCAACTCGGCGACCTTGGCGTTGTCCTCGAGATCCGGACAGGCCGGATACCCCCATGAGTACCGCCCACCGCGGTACTGCTGGCGGAACAGGCCCGACAAGCTCGGGCCGTCCTCGTCGACGAATCCCCATTCGGTCCGGATCCGATGATGCCAGAGCTCCGCGAGTGCTTCGGCCATCTCGACGCCGAGACCATGCACCAACAGGTACTCCTGATAGCGGTTCTCGGCGAACAGCTCAGCGGCGGCGTCGCTGACCGCAGCACCCATCGTCACGATATGGAACGCCGCATAGTCGATGCCGTCGGTGACGGGCCGGAAGAAGTCAGCGATGCACAGATACGGCGCCTTGGTCTGGCGCGGGTAGCTGAACCGACACAACTCGGTCGAGCGGGAGGTATCGGAGAAGATGATGAGGTCGTCGCCGTCGGCATTGGCGGGGTAGTAGCCGTAGACGACCTGGGGGACCAAGATGCCCGCTGCCTTGGCTGCTGCGAGTTGTTCGCGAAGGATCGGTCGGATCCGCTCTTTGAACTCCTCATCGGTCTCGACGGCATCGGCGGACTTCTCGGGCCGGAACTGCCACTGGTTGCGGAACAGGGCGGTCTCGTTGATGTAGGTGGCGATCTCATCGATCGACAGTCCTTTGACCACCCGTGATCCGATGAAAGGCGGCTCGAAGATCGGGTGGTCACCGACGACATCGGGTGATCTCGTCGGTAGGTCGACCACCTCGGTCTCGGTGCCGCTGCGTTCGGGCAGTTCACGACCGGTCGGCACCCGGCCGAAATCGGGGTCCCAGTCCCCGGATCGCTTCATGTCCATGATGCGATCCAGTGTCGCGAGGCCCTCGAAGGCGTCCTTGCCGTAGAAGACGCGACCGTCGTAGACCTCGCGCAGATCGCGTTCCACATAGCGGCGCGTCAGCGCCGCACCGCCGAGGAGCACCGGCAGCTCGCTCAATCCGAGATCGTTGAGCTCTTGGAGGTTGTCGCGCATGATCAGCGTCGACTTCACCAACAGACCGCTCATGCCGAGTGCATCGGCATCGACCTCTTTGACCTTGGCGATCATCTCGGCGATCGAGATCTTGATCCCGAGGTTGTGGACCTCATAGCCGTTGTTGGTGCAGATGATGTCGACGAGGTTCTTGCCGATGTCATGGACATCACCTTTGACCGTCGCCAGCACCAGTCGCCCCTTGGACGTCTCGCCGTCGACGCGGTCCAGATATGGCTCGAGGTACGCAACGGCCTGTTTCATCGTCTCGGCGGACTGCAGGACGAAGGGCAACTGCATCTCGCCTGCGCCGAACAGTTCACCGACCACCTTCATTCCGCCGAGCAGCACCTCGTTGATGATCGCGAGTCCAGAGAGGCCCTCGGCGAGGGCTGCGTCGAGGTCATCGCTGAGACCCTCGCGGTCACCGTCGATGATGCGGTGATGCAGACGCTCTGAGACCGGCAGGCCACTGCGATCGGGTTTGATCGATTTGATCGTCTTGACATCGGCGAACACCTCGAGCAGGGCGGTCAGCGGGTCATAGTCGTCGCGCCGGCGGTCATAGATCAGATCGAGGCAGACCTGACGCTGTTCATCGGGGATCTTGTTGAGCGGCACGATCTTGCCGGCGTGCACGATCGCCGAATCGAGGCCGGCGCCGACACATTCGTGCAGGAACACGCTGTTGAGGGCATGGCGCGCCGCAGGCGACAACCCGAAGCTGACATTGCTGACACCCAAGGTGGTGTAGACGCCGGGGAGTTCGGCCTTGATGCGGCGGATCGCCTCGATGGTCGCGATCGCATCGCGCCGCAGATCGTCATCACCGGTGGACAACGGGAACGTCAGGGCATCGAAGATCAGATCGCTCGATTGGAGTCCATAGCGTTCGGTGGCGATGTCGTGGAGGCGATGCGCGATCTCCATCTTCCATTCGACATCGCGCGCCTGGCCGCGTTCGTCGATCAGCAGACAGATCACCGCACAGCCGTAGTCGCGCGCCAGGGTCATGACGCGATCCAGACGGCTGTCGGGCAGTTCACCGTCTTCGAGATTGGCCGAGTTCAACACGGCACGCCCGCCGATATGGCGCAATGCGGCCTCCATGACCTCGGGTTCGGTGGAGTCGATCACCAACGGGACGCTGGCCTGGGTGGCGAACCGGCTGGCGAGCAGATCCATGTCCTCGGTGCCGTCACGTCCGACATAGTCCACGCACAGATCGAGCACATGGGCGCCCTCTTTGATCTGTTCGGTGGCCATCTTGGTGCAGGTCTCGACATCGCCGGCCAGCATCGCGTCGCGGAACGCCTTGGAGCCGTTGGCGTTGGTCCGCTCGCCGATGATCAGGAAACTGTTCTGCTGGGCGATGGTGACCGGGCTGTAGATGCTCGACACGCTCGGCTCGATGACCGGGGTGCGCCGAGGCGGATCGAGATCGCGGACCGCCTCGACCACATGGCGCAGATGTTCGGGCGTGGTGCCGCAGCATCCGCCGACGATGCCGATCCCGAGATCGACCACATGGTGGCGGTGGAACTCGGCCAGGTCCGCTGGTGTCAGGTCATAGACGGTGCGGCCGTCGACGACACTGGGCAGGCCGGCATTGGGCAGCACACTGATCGGCATCGGTGAGTACTGGGAGAGATAGCGCAGATGCTCCTGCATCTCAGCGGGCCCGGTGGCGCAGTTGATGCCGAGCACATCGGGTCGCATGGCGCCGATGGCGGCCACCGCAGCACCGATCTCTGATCCGACCAGCATGCGTCCGGTGGTCTCGATGGTGACCTGGATCTGGATCGGGACTTCGCGACCCTCGGTGCGCATCGCGGCGCGGCATCCCTGCATCGCAGCCTTCACCTGCAACAGGTCCATACAGGTTTCGATCAGGAACAGGTCCACCCCACCGGCCAACAGGCCGCGGGCCTGTTCTCCATAGGAGTCGCGCAGCTCCGCGAACCCGATATGGCCGAGGCTCGGCAGTTTGGTGCCAGGCCCCATCGAGCCGGCGACGAAACGTGCCACACCATCGCCGGAGATATAGGAGTCCACGACATCGCGGGCGATCCGCGCCGATGCCTCGCTGATCTCATAGGCCCGGTCCTGCAGGTCGTATTCGTTCAACACCGTCGAGAAACTGCCGAAGCTGGCGGTCTCGACCGCATCGACGCCCACATCGAGGAATGCCGCATGCATCCCGGCGATCACATCGGGCCGGGTGATGCACAAGAACTCGTTGCAGCCCTCGAGGTCCGGACCACCGAAGTCATCGGCGGTGAGGTCCAGGTCCTGCACATAGGTTCCGAAGGCGCCGTCGAACACGATGATGCGTTCGTTGATCGCGTCGAGATAGGAGGGGCGCGCCATGGTCGACAGGCTACCGTCGCGTCGCTTTTGCGTCGTGCTGTGGCATCATCGTGGGCGATGTTGAAATCCCTCGGCTCTGCGGTGGGCCAACTCGGCCAGCGCATGCGCGATGAACCGGCGCGACGCTCGGTACCCGGCGGCGACCGGGGTGAATCGGTGCTGCATCAACAGGCCCGTGCCCGCGGCCGTGCGTATCGTGCCGGTCGGCGCCGCCAGTACCGCACACTCGGGGTGCTGCTCGTGGTCTTCGCGTCGATGGTGACGGTGTTCAGCGTCGGCTTCCACCAGGTCATGGCCTATGAGGGACGTTCCTTCAGTTGGTTCTCCTCGGTGTATTGGACGCTGACGACGATGACCACTCTCGGGTACGGCGATATCACCTTTGAGACCTCGCTCGGCCAGGCGTTCTCGGTGCTGGTGTTGCTGTCGGGGTCGATCTTCTTGTTGGTGATGCTGCCGTTCGTGTTCATCCAGTTCGTGTTCATGCCGTGGATGGCCCAGCGTGAACTGCGCCGTGCACCATCTTCGGTACACGGCGCGATGCACGATCACCTGATCATCACCGAGATGGGTTCGGTGGAGGCCTCGTTGATCGACCGGGCCGAACAGGCCGAGGTGCCCTATGTCCTGGTGGTCGACGAACTCGACGAGGTCACCCGCCTGCACGATGAGGGCTACAGCGTGATCTACGGCGATCTCGATGATCCGCAGACCTATCGCAATGCCCGCGCCGAGTCCGCGGCGATGGTGGTGGCATCGCGCAATGATCGTGCCAATACCAATATCGCCTTCACCGTGAGCGAGATCGCTCCGGAGGTCAAGATCGTCGCCACTGCGAACTCTGAGCAGTCGATCGACATCTTGGAGATCGCCGGAGCGGACCGGGTGTTGCGCCTCGGTGAGATCCTCGGTGAGGCGATGGCAGCGCGAACGCTCGGGCGCGATGGCCGCAGCCATGTGATCGGTGAGTTCGCCGGATTGCAGATCGCCGAGGCCTGTGCGGCCGGTACGGCGCTGGTGGGCCATTCCCTGCTCGACCTGCAGCTGCGGGCACGTCTCGGCGTCGGCATCATCGGGGTGTGGAACCGAGGCGCGTTCCAAGTCGCCACCGGCGACACCTTGTTGGATGATCGCTCGGTCCTGCTGTTGGCCGCCACCCCCCAACAGCTCAAGGCCTATGACCATGAGTTCTCCGTCGCTCGGCCCGATGCCCAGCACATCGTGATCATCGGCGGCGGTCGCGTCGGCCGGGCGGTGGGCCGCCGACTCGAGGCTGAGGGGATGTCGTACACGATCGTGGAACAGCTCGCCGAGCGCGAGCGGCCGAGCGGTCACTATGTGATCGGTGATGCCGCGGACCGTTCGGTGCTCACCGCGGCCGGTATCGATCGCTCCGACTCGATCCTGATCACCACCCATGACGATGACGTCAACGTCTATCTCACCCGGTACTGCCGTGGCCTGTGTCCCGAAACGCGCATCGTGGCGCGTTCGCGCCTCGACCGCAATGTGTCGACGCTGTATCGCGCCGGAGCCGATGCGGTGCTGTCGTACTCGGGGACCTGCTCAGCGGCGATCTGGAACGAACTGCGCGCCGAGGAGACTCTGCTGGTGGCCCAGGGCCTCAACGTGTTCCGCACCCCGGTCCCGCGAGAGCTCGCCGGCAAGTCACTGGCTGAAATCCATCTGCATCGCCGCACCCAGTGCAATGTGGTCGCCGTCGAGCACCACGGCCGGATCCAGGGCAACCCTGACGCCTCGATGCCATTGCCCGCCGATGCTGAACTGGTGCTGGTGGGCACCACCGAGGCCGAAGAGCGGTTCTGTGCCGAGTTCCCCCACGCCCGCCGCCGGGTCCGCTGAATCCCGAGCGCACTGTCGGTGCGCCGGAGGTGTCAGAACCTGAGTGCATCGGCCAGACTGAACAGATGAGCGTCACCTACCGCGATCTGTTGACCCCGTTCGATATCGAGATCAGCGTCGGCCGTGCTGCTGCGAACACCGCGGCGGCATCGAGCGCGATCGGCTACGGCATCGGTCCGAGCGGTGCGGTGCCGCGGGCGCTCGGCATCAATCGCGCCGCGCTGAAACGGCTCGGTTTCTCCGGGGCGGTGGGCCAAAGTGTGGTGGTTCCCCAGGCGTCGGGGCCGACGGTGGTCGCCGTCGGTGTCGGTGAGCGTCCCGACGCCACCGCGTTGCGCAATGCCGCTGCGGCCCTGGCGCGCGCCGTTCCCAAGGTGACCCATCTGTCCACCGACCTCGCCGATCAGGCGTCGGTGGGTGCCGGCGCGGCATCAGCTGCAGTGGTGGAGGGGGTTGGCCTGGCGGCATACCGATATGTCGGTCTGAAGAACGACCGCTCCTCGGCGAGCCCTCTCTCCTCGCTCCACCTCATGGTGTCAGCCTCGCGAGATCGCGGTGCTGAGACCGGGGCGCGCCGCGGTGCGGCGGCGGCGCGTGCCGCTCGGTTGGCGCGCGATCTGGCCAATACCCCGCCAGCGCATCTCAATGCCCGTGATCTGGCGGACTTGGCCGTCGAGATCGGCCACCAGACCGGCCTCGAGGTCGAGGTGTTCGATCGCGATGATCTGATCGCCATGGGATGTGGCGGCATGATCGCGGTCAACAAGGCCAGCGTGGAGCCGCCGCGACTCGTCAAGATGACTTATACCCCCGGTGGTCGCCGTGGCGAGACCGCCGCGCATCTCGCGCTCGTCGGCAAGGGCGTCATGTACGACTCGGGAGGATTGAGTCTCAAGCCGAGCGATGCGTTCCATCAGGTCATGAAGATGGACATGTCCGGTGCCGCCGCGGTGCTCTCGACGATGAGTGCACTCGGTGAACTGCGTTGCGCGAACCGGGTGACGGGTTATCTGGTCTGCACCGACAACATGCCATCTGGCAGTGCCATGAAGCTCGGCGATGTCTTGACGATGCGCAATGGCACCACCGTCGAGGTGCTCAACACCGATGCCGAGGGTCGCCTGATCCTCGCCGATGGCCTCAGCCTCGCAGCCGAGGAAGAGCCCGATGCCATCATCGACATCGCCACACTGACCGGCGCCGCGATGGCCGCGCTCGGCAGTGACTACGCCGCGGTCCTCGGAACCGACCAGGATCTCGTCGATCGGTTGGTGGCATCCTCGTCGCAGACCGATGAGCCGGTCTGGCAACTGCCGCTCGCCGCCGATCGGTATCGCCGATTGCTGGACTCGAATGTGGCCGATCTCAAGAACATCGGCGGTCCCTTCGCCGGGGCGATCACCGCGGCGATCTTCCTGTCGACATTCGTCGGTTCGGTGCCGTGGGCGCATGTCGATATCGCCGGGCCGATGAAGGTCGATGCCGATGATCGCTGGATGAGCCGTGGTGCCACCGGGTTCGGCACCCGACTCCTCATCGACCTCGTCACCGCATACCGGCACTGACGACGCCACGCTCCGAGCGTCGGCGTTGGTGCTCTGCGACCCAGTCCTGATGGGTGCGGGCGAGGTGGTCGGGGAGTCGGTGCAGACTGCGCGTCGGCAGTTGCGGTAGTCGTCGACGGACCTCGAGGACCAGATCGTCGCTCTCGGCGCGGCCCGCGGTCGGACTGGGCCGGGCGAGGCCGAAGCGCAGACAGCGTCCGAGGGCGCGGTCGAACGGTGACGACGGACCCTTGGCGGCACTGACCCCGATACTGCCGGCGAGTGCATCGACGGCGATGGTGAACCCGTCGGGGGAGTGATCGAAGGACTCGGCGAAGCGGCGCATGATCCAGGTCGCAGTGGGTCCGATCACGCCCAGCCAATAGGTCTCGACATAGATGTGGCGCGGATCGAATCCGCGTCGGTCGATGATCTGGTCGACCCATGGTGTCACGATGATCATGCGGTGCTTGTCATGGTGCTCGTCTGTGGCCGGCGCTGCGATGTCTGCGGTCCAACTGGGGTGGGCGCGCGCGGTGGCGTTGGTGGATGGCGTGGTGGTGATGGCGTTGGTGGTCATGGTCATGGCATCCGGTGGATCCCGATATCGGTGTTGCGGAAACCGGTGCGGCTCGGTGCATCATGCATCTATGACGACGAGCGGTGATCTCGACCGGGTGATCGAGTTGGTGGCCGCATCCGAGCGCATCACGGTGTTGACCGGTGCGGGGATCTCCACCGATTCGGGGATTCCGGACTTCCGGGGACCCAATGGTGTCTGGACACGCAATCCGGCCGCTGAGAAGGCGTCCGACATCCACTACTACGTCTCGGATCCTGAGGTCCGACGGGCTGCCTGGCAGTCTCGTCTCGAGATGCCGGCCTTCACCGCCGAGCCCAATGCCGGTCATCGCGCCATCGTCGAGTTCGAACGCGTCGGGGTGCTCCACGGGCTCGTGACCCAGAACATCGATGGACTGCATCAGCGTGCCGGCAACGATCCCGATCGGGTCATCGAGGTGCATGGCACGGTGTGGTGGACGCGGTGCCTGGCCTGTGGTGATCGGCGCCCGATGCCAGACACCCTCGAGCGGGTCCGCTCGGGCGAGGATGATCCACCGTGCCTGGTCTGTGGTGGTCTGCTCAAGAGCGACACGATCAGCTTCGGTCAGGCGCTGATCCCCGAGGTCATCGACCGTGCGATCCGCGTCAGTGAACAATGTGATCTGCTGTTGGCAGTCGGCAGCACACTGAGCGTGTATCCGGTCGCCGGGTGTGTGCCGGCGGCGCGGGCCAACGGGGCGCGGGTGGTCATCGTCAACGGGTCGCCGACCGCGCTCGATGACCATGCCGATGTGGTGGTGCGCGACTCGATCTCGACGGTGCTGCCCCAGTTGGTGCCGATGCGTTGAGCTGCGATTCGGGGCCGCAGCGAAGAATCGGCAGCCCGATGTCGTGAAACCTGACTCGGTTGGTAGGATTTAGCCATGGCTTCTTTCCGAGACCTCCTCGCCGCTGCCAAGTCCGAGATCACCGAGGTCGACACCTCGACCGCGGCGCAGTACCTCGATGAGGGCTGGGCGGTGCTCGATGTGCGCGAACCCGATGAGTACGCCGAGGGCACCATCGCCGATGCGGTGCATATCCCCCGTGGCCATCTCGAAGCCCAGGTGGAGGGCCGTCTGAGCGATAAGAACTCACCGGTGGTGGTGTTCTGCGCCGGCGGGGTCCGCTCGGCATTCGCGGCCCGCACCCTCCAGGAACTCGGCTATCAGTCCGTGGTGTCGATGGACGGCGGGTTCGGACGCTGGAAGGACGAGGGCCGTCCGTGGCGTCAGCCCGCCAGCCTGAGCGCCGAGCAGACCAACCGCTACAAGCGTCATCTGCTGTTACCCGAGGTCGGTGTCGAAGGCCAGACCAAACTGCTCGCCTCCAAGGTGCTGATGCTCGGAGCCGGCGG
>SKFX01000151.1 GCA_007117775.1 Ilumatobacteraceae bacterium | reverse complement strand
GATGGGATCGTGGATCGGCGGAGACCGTGATGGCAATCCCTTCGTCACCGCCGAGGTGCTCGACGAAGCGGTCAGTGCCAATGTCGCCGCCGCCCTCAGGGAACATCTCCGTGCGGTCCACACGTTGAGCCGGCAACTCTCGATGTCTCAGCGCCTCATCACGCCGACACCCGAACTCATCGCACTTGCCGTGGGATCCGGCGACGACTCACCGTTCCGCGCCGATGAGCCATACCGTCGGGCGTTGAACGGGATGTACGCACGCCTGTGGGCGTATGCATCGGGGTTGACCCCGGACCCCGCTGCCCCACCACCCAAGTTCGCCGACGCTGCCTATGGCTCGCTTGACGAGCTATCAGCAGACCTCGGGGTCGTCGCCGACTCGCTGCGCAGCCACGGAGCCGACCTCCTCGCAGCCACGCTCGTTGACCCGGTCCGACGCTCGGTGCGCACCTTCGGAGCACACCTGTGCGGTCTCGACCTGCGCCAGAACTCAGCAGTGCACGAGTTCGTGATCGCCGAGGTCCTCGCCGTGGCCGGCGTCCATGAGGACTACCTCGCGCTGCCCGAGATGCAGCGGGCCACGATCCTCGCCGACGAACTCTCCTCCCCTCGACCCCTGCGCGTCCCGGGACATCTCTATTCCGAACGCACCGAAACCGAACTCGCTGTGTTCGAGACCGCAGCGCGTCTGCATCGACGACTCGGCCCGACCGTGATTCCACACCTGATCATCTCCAAGGCGGAATCGGTGAGCGATGTCCTCGAACTCGCCGTGCTCGCCCACGAAGTCGGGTTGATGGGCCACGGCCACGCTGCACTCGACATCGTTCCGCTGTTCGAGACCATCGCGGATCTCGAGCACTGCGGCGATGTCATCGATCGACTGTTGAGCAATGAGGTCTACCGCAGCATCGTGGCGGCGCGCGGCAACACCCAAGAGGTGATGATCGGATACTCGGACTCCAATAAGGATGGCGGTTATCTGATGTCGCATTGGTCGCTCACGAGGGCTCAGCGCTCGCTCGTGGAGGTCACAGAACGCCATGGCGTCCATCTGCGACTCTTCCACGGCCGCGGCGGGACCGTCGGCCGCGGCGGCGGACCGGCCTATGACGCCATCTTGGCCCAACCGGCCGGGTCGGTGCGCGGCAGCCTGCGCATCACCGAGCAGGGCGAGATGGTCGCTGCGAAATATGCGCGCCCGGTCACCGCTCGACGCAATCTCGAGACCCTGGTGTCGGCAACCCTTCTCGCATCATGTCGGCCGTCGACACCTGAGGATCCTGAACGCGACGCACTGCTCGACGAGGTCGCATCGGCCTCGCTCGATGCGTATCGAGGCCTGGTCTACGACGATGCCGAGTTCCTCGGGTTCTTCCGCTCGATCACCCCGATCGCGGAGATCTCACAACTCAATGTCGGGTCCCGGCCGGCGTCTCGCACGGCATCGGATCGCATCGAGGATCTCCGCGCCATCCCCTGGGTGTTCGCCTGGAGCCAGTGTCGGCTGTCGATTCCAGGCTGGTATGGGGTCGGCTCAGCCCTGGAGCAGTGCGGGGAGGAATCGGTCGAGGCCCTGCGGGCACTGCATCGCCAGTCGCCCGAACTGCAGACCATCCTGAGCAACCTTGCGATGGTGCTCGCCAAGGTGGACCTCGAGATCGCCAGTCATTACGCCGAACACCTCACCACCGACGTCAACGACGCCGAGCGCATCTTCGGCCGGATCGGCGATGAACATCACCGCACCCTCGAATTGCTGGCCGAGGTCCGCGAAACCTCTGATCTCTTGGCCGACAATCCGGTGTTGGCGCGCAGTATTGCGAACCGATTCCCGTATCTGGACCCGCTCCACGTCCTCCAGGTCGACCTGCTCGGCCGCTACCGCGCCGGAGATCACGACGAACTGGTCCAACGCGGCATCCAGTTGACCTTGAACGCCATCGCCACCGGTCTGCGCAACAGCGGTTGACCGGGACCATTCGGGCCGAGGCTGAAGATATGACGACCTACCCTGCGACTATGACTTCTCCTCCATCACGACGCCAGCCCGAGACTCCAGATGATCCAGCCAACCGGCGGTCTGGTCGAACTCGACCGGCCCTGGGTGCCTCCACCGTGCTGTTGGCGGCGATGACACTGAGCGGTTGTTTCACCGTTCGCTCAGCGATCACGATCAATGACGACGATACGGTCGACATCGCCATCACTCAGCTGGTCGACCTCGAGCGACTCGAATCGCTCGCATCGGCCTTCGGCGAGGATGTTGGTGATCTCTCCGATGCCACCGGTGAGGACCTCGTCGAGGAGATCACCGAGGGAGACGACGTATGCGGCGGTCTCGTCGAACAATTCGGTGACCGGGTGAGTTCCCGTGAGGTCTCCGAGGGAAGCCGACGCGGGGTCGAGTGCACGGTCAGCGGTGTGAGCGTGGACGAATTCACCTCGTTCGGCGAGGACGACTCGACGGTCTCCATCGACCGTGATGGTGACCGCACGCTGCTGGAGATGACGCTCGGCGGCCTTGAGGACTTCACCGATCCCGACCCAGAGGAGACCGAATTCCTCACAGCGCTGGGCTTCAGCCTCGAGGACCTCTTCGATGTGAGCTTCATCTTCGATGCGCCCGGCGAACTCGTGAGCTCGAACGCCACCTCCGTCGATGGTTCGGTCGCCACCTGGCAGATCGAACCGGGCTCGGACTTCATCGTCGATGGGCGGGCGATCATGACCGCTGAATGGAGCGGGACCGGAGCCGGATCGGGCAACGGCGTCGAGCCGTGGATGGTGATCCTCGGAGCTGCAGCAGCTGCCGCGGCGATCGTCGCAGTCATCGCTGCCAATCGTCGACGGGGCGGAGCATCAACGACATCGCCCGCACCGCCTCCATCGGCGCCACCGCCTCCGGCCAGTTGAGATCACACCACCCGATCGCCGTCTCGGTCATTCGACGTAGCGATCGGCGACACTGAGTGCGTCGTCGATGATCGCGAGCCCCTCGCGCACCTCCTCGTTTGAGATCGTGCACGGTGGCACCACATGCATCCGGTTGAAGTGGGTGAACGGCCACAGGCCGCGCTCTTTGCAGGCAGCAGCCACCTCGGTCATCGGGGCGGCATCGGCACCGGTCGCGTTGAACGGCACCAGTGGTGCGCGGGTGTCGGGATTCCTCACCAACTCAATCGCCCAGAAGACGCCGAGGCCGCGTACCTCACCGACGCTCGGATGGCGCTCGGCGATCTCATTGAGGGCCGGGCCGATCACTTCTGATCCCAGGGCTCGGGCATGGTCGATGATGCCTTCGTCCTCGAAGATGTTGATGCTCGCCACCGCGCTCGCACACGCCAATGGGTGACCCGAGTAGGTGAGGCCGCCCGGGAACGGGCGCTCGGCGAACGTCTCGGCGATTGTGCGGCTGATCACCACGCCGCCGAGGGGCAGATACCCCGAGTTGACACCCTTCGCGAAACAGATCAGATCGGGGGTGACCTGCCAGTGATCCACGGCGAACCATTCGCCGCATCGCCCGAACCCGGCCATGACCTCATCACAGATCATGACGATGCCGAAACGGTCGCAGATCTCGCGCACACCGGCCAGATAGCCATCGGGCGGCACCAGGATCCCGTTGGTCCCCACCACCGACTCGAGGGCGATCGCCGCCACGGTGTGCGGGCCCTCGACCATGAGGACATCTTCGAGGTGCGACAGCGCCCGCTCACACTCCTGTTCCACGCTGTCGGAGTGAAACGCGGAGCGATAGGGATAT
Organism: Ilumatobacteraceae bacterium; assembly: GCA_007117775.1. Classification (GTDB taxonomy): domain Bacteria; phylum Actinomycetota; class Acidimicrobiia; order Acidimicrobiales; family Ilumatobacteraceae; genus CSBr16-110. Next base: position 9,467 of record SKFX01000151.1, on the reverse strand, counting down.
GGACCCCAGAACTTCACCGCACCCGGGATCCCGGGTTCATTCGCCCAACGCCGAGGGTCACCGGTCAAACTGATCGCCCCGGCAGTCGCACCGTGGTAGCTGCGGTACGTCGTCATCACCTTGAGGCGACCGGTGTGGATCTTGGCCATCCGGATCGCGTTCTCGGCCGCTTCAGCACCACCGTTGGTGAAAAATACCATGTCCAAGTCACCCGGGGCGCGCTCGGCGATCAGGCGGGCCGCCTCCGAACGCATATCGTTCGCGAACATCGGCGCCACCGTGCACAGCCGATCGGCCTGCTCTTTGATCGCCTCGACCAGACGCGGATGCTGATGGCCGATATTCATGTTCACCAGCTGACTGGTGAAGTCAAGGTAACTGCGGCCATCGTCGGTCCAGAACCGTGACCCGCTCGCAGCGGTGACGACCGCCGGGTTGATGAGCGATTGGGCGGACCACGAGTGGAACACATGTGATCGATCGTTCGAGAGGGCCTGGTCGGCGTACGGGGACGGGTTGATATCGAGTTGTGTCACACACCTGATCGTATTCGCTCGGCATCCGAGTCCAAGACCGGTGCGTCACCATCATCGGGTGAACAGTGCTGTCATGAGACATGGAAGACTGTCGATATGCCACTTCCAGAGACGCTCATGACCGCTCAGCTGAGCGATCTCGACCTGCACGTCATCTCAGGCGCGATGCCCGCGGGCATCCATGGCGAGATGGTCATCTCCGCCCCAGTGATCGACGATCGCCTCAGCTACCAGCTCTTCGGATTCGGAGCGCTGGTTCGACTCTCGCTGACACCGGGCAGCTTCGGTGCTCCCGCTGATGCCCATGCGCTGCGATACCGGGTCATCGACACGCCGGTGTACCGGCTGCACCAGCGTGCACCCGAAGCGTTCCACGGGTCTCTGCTCGGCTTCGATACGCCGTGGGGAGCACCCAATATGGCCAATACCGCGCCATTGGCCTTCGATGGCCGTCTCATGGCCACCTGGGACGTCGGACGTCCTGTCGAGGTGGACCCGGTCACCCTCGGATTCATCGCCGAGGTCGGCCGCCAACAGTCCTGGGGCGGGGGCTCGTTCGGCAAGACGACCCCGCTGCCCCAGGTGTTCTCCTCGGCGCATCCTGTCGTCGACCCCGAGCGCGGCTGGTTGTGGACGGTGAAGCTGGTGCTGTCCGCACAGGGGATGCAACCCTGGGTGGTCAAGTACCGCGGTGACGGCGGCGACGTGTCGATGTGGCCCATCGAGGGCGCCGCCGTACTCGGATCGATGCATACCATCGCCCAGACCCGCAACTGGCTGGTGATGGCTGATTCGGGCAACTTCAAAGCTGATCCCGGCGAGATCATGGGCGGAACGCGCACGGTCACGATCGACGAGACCGTGCCGGTGTACCTGGTCCGCAAGGACGATATCGACAACACGCCACCGGGTGAACCGCTGCAGAGCATCTGTATGCGCATCGGGCCGACCACCGGGCACTACTACGCCGTCTGGGACGACAGCGATGGGATCCGGGTGCTCTTCGAGCATATGGATCTCACCGACCTCGGCTATCGCCTCGAGCCCGGCGACGTCGATGTCTATGGCCAACCCGTCAACCCTGTCCATCTGGGCATGTACCAGATGGCGATGGCGTCGCAGACCCTGAGCGAATGGATCCTGCACCCCGCGACTGCCTCGGCGCAGCGAAGCGCCCATGCCGCCGGCGCTGACCGCTTCAACCTGCAGCTCTCCGCGCAGGACTGGTCCCTCGAGGGTCAATCCGATCCCACCCACCACCATGTGGTCTTCCAGGGCTTCCGCGGCGGCGCGCTGGCACAGCGGACGCTCGACATCTACGCCGATCGGATCGACCGATCGTCCTATCCGGATCGGGACCAGAAGGCATCGCTGGTGACCTTCACCCGCGGCGATCTGCAGGTCAGCTCGCAGTACCGATTCCCGAACGACCACGACCTGCCGAGTTCGCCGAGCTTCGTTCCACGCCCGGGCGGCACTCCCGGCGGAGGGGACGGGTGGGTGGTGCTCCCGGTGCTCAGCGATGACGGATTCAGAGTCGAGATCTTCGATGCCGCCGATGTCGGGCGTGGACCGGTGGCCACCCTGGCGCCGCGCACCGCGCATCGGTTCCCCTTCATCCTGCATTCGATCTGGATGCCAGAGGTTACGCACGCCCCGAACCTCGACCGGAACCGCTTCAGCGATGACCTCGACGATGATCTGGTCGCGTCACTCGATGACGGGGCCCGCTCTCTCCTGCTCGACGTGGCGGCGGAACTCGATGGCTGAGCCGACTCGATCGCAGCGGCCACCTCGCCGGTGCGGCGACCATCGCAACGGCACCCTCGCTCGGCGCTGGCGGGCCTCAGGACTGCCGCGCCCGAGCGCCGACACCATCGGAGGCCGGACGTGGTGAGGGTCGGCCTCGTCGGCACCAGCTGGTGGGCTGACTCGATGTACCTTCCGGCCCTCGCCGATCATCGCGATGGCGCGATCACCGCTCTCTGCGGTCGCGATCTCGACAAGGCCCGCGAACTTGCGGCGCGATGGGGTGTCGCTGAGGTGTACACCGATCCCGACGAGATGATCGACCATGTCGATGCGGTCATCGTCGCAAGTTCCAATGCCACCCATCACCCGATCTCGATGGCGGCGATCGCAGCCGGGCGGGCGGTGCTGTGCGAGAAGCCGCTCGGCCTCGATGCAACCCAGGCAGACGAATTGGCCCGAGCGGCCGCGGCGGCAGGTGTGACCACCATGACCCCGTTCACCTACCGCTTCATGCCGGTGGTCCGCGAACTGCACCACCGGATCGACTCCGGATTCATCGGCACCCCGTATCACATGGCGGCGCGCTATTACACCGGCTACGCCCGCGACGGTGCCTACCACTGGCGCTTCGACCGCGCCGAGTCGGGTTCGGGTGTGCTGGGTGACCTCGGCACGCACTGGGTCGATCTCGCGCTGTACCTGCTCGGGCCGATCAGCGAGGTCTCAGCGATCACCAGCGCGACGGTGCCGCGCGCTCCCCGCCCCGATGGCAGCGACTACGAGGCCGGCGAAGACGTGGCGTTCATGACCGTCCGCTTCGCGTCCGGGTCCATCGGCCAGTTGACGGTCTCGGCGGTCTGCTGGGAGGGCACCGCGTTCAACCAGACCCACCACATCGAGGTCCACGGCAGTGCCGGCACGCTCTATGCGGTGAACGACTGGGACACGACCCAAGAGATCCGAGCGGTCATCGACCCGGGAACACCCAGTGCCCTCGAGCGCACCCCGGAGATCTGGGCAGGCCTGCGGACCGACACGGTCCACAACACCTACCGGGACGTGTTCCGGACCACCGAGGCGATGACGCGCGGGTGGGTGAGCGCCGTGGCCCGCGCCGAAGCGGTGCAGCCCGATCTCGCCCACGGCGCCCGGGTGCAGCGGATCATCGACCGTGCACTGCAGAGCGCTGAGCTCGGCGGCATGATGCTGTCCGTCGACTGAACGGGCCCCGCCTCGAGCGGACGGCGCCATGCGCCATACTGGAGAGACATCCGCCGCACGGCCCTCGCGCCGCGGCGAGCCAACGGAGGTTGTGATATGGATTCCAGTCAAGAGGCAGGCGTGACCATCGTCGATGAGCGTGAAGGTCCGTCGTATCGGCCACTCGATCCATCGGCGACGCTGGCGGGAATCCTGCCTGCGGCCGCCGCCGCGGATCCCAATCGTGCGGTCTTCTCGATCCGCAGCGCCGAGGGGTTCTCCCCCATCGCTGCCGGCGAGGCGAACGAGCGCGTCCGTGCCATCGCCAAGGGTCTCGTCGCGGTGGGCGTCGAACCCGGCCAACGCGTCGCGCTGATGTCCACGACGCGACTCGAATGGATGCTGTTCGATCTGGCGATCCTGACCGCCGGTGGTGTCACCGTGCCGATTTATGACACCTCGTCTGCTGAGCAGGTGCAGTGGATCGTGAGCGACTCTGAGACGGTGCTGCTGGTCGTGGAGAACGAGGCCATGGCCACCGCAGCGCGCACCGTCGCTGCAGAGATGCCGACGTGTCGTGAGATCATCGTCATCGACGACGGTGCCGAACAGGCCCTCGCTGAGCGTGGTTCCGGTATCGATGACGCAGTGCTCGCCGAGCGCGCCGCTGCCATCGACGCCGACTCGCTGGCGACGGTCATCTATACCTCCGGCACCACCGGCCGCCCCAAGGGGTGCGTGCTGACACATCGCAATCTGCGGGCCAACAGCCGCCAGAGTGAACTGGCGCTCGGATCAGCATTATCCGATGGCGATACCGGCATGATGTTCCTGCCGCTCGCCCATGTGCTGACCAAGGCCTACGCACTGTTCTGTCTGGAGCATTCGATTCCGCTCGCCTTCGCGACCGGGGTGGCGAATCTGGCCGATGAGTTCCCACTCGCGCAACCCACGGTGATCGCGGCGGTGCCGCGCATCTTCGAGAAGGTGTACGAGGGCGCCCGTCACAAAGCCCACCAGGACGGCAAAGGCAAGATCTTCGACACCGCAGTACAGGTCGCGATCGACTGGTCCACGCAGCGCACCGCCGGCAAGGTCTCGTTGGGTACCGGGATCAAACACGCCGTGTTCAACAAACTCGTGTATTCCAAGATCAGAACAGCCTTCGGCGGTCGACTGCGGTTCGCGTTCTCCGGTGGTGGCCCGCTCGGCGAGCGCCTGACCCATTTCTTCGCCGGGATCGGCGTCGACATCTACGAGGGTTATGGTCTGACCGAGACCTCACCGCTGTTGACGATCAACAGTCCGGGATCGTGGCAGCCGGGTACGGTCGGCCGTGTCGTGGCCGGCACCAAGGTGGCCATCGCCGACGATGGTGAGATCGTCGTGAAGGGCCCACAGGTCTTCGAGGGCTACTGGGCCAATCCGGAGGCCACCAACGAAGTCCTGCGCAACGGTTGGTTCCGGACCGGAGATATCGGCGAGTTCAGCTCCGACGGGTTCTTGAAGATCACCGGCCGCAAGAAGGAACTGATCGTCACCGCTGCGGGCAAGAACGTCGCTCCGGCGCCGCTCGAAGATCGCCTGCGGGCCCATCCGCTCGTCAGCCAAGCACTCGTGATCGGCGATGCGCGTCCGTTCGTCTCAGCGCTGTTGGCACTCGATCCTGAGGCCTTGGAGCGCTGGTGTGCCCAGCGCGACCGACCGGTGCCCGATATCGCGGCCATCGCCGACGACGAGGAGCTGCGCGCCGAGATGGCCGCCGCGGTCGAGGCAGCCAACGCGTCGGTGTCACGGGCCGAGTCGATCCGCGAGTTCCGGATCCTGCCGCGCGACCTGAGTATCGACAACGATGAGTTGACGCCGACGCTCAAGGTACGCCGAGCGGTGGTCGAACGCCTGTATTCCGACACCATCGAATCGATCTACCAGGCCTGACGTCGATCGGCGCGCACTCGACCGGTGGTATCGGGCCAGATCCCGCCTCCAGCCATTCGGAATAGTTGTGGGCGCAATGATGTTGAAGATGTCATGGCAGCAATCACCGTCGACAATCCACTGCTCCTCCCGCGCCTGACGAGGCCCGCACCCGATTCCCGGCCGCGGCCGGTGATCACCGTCGAGGCTTCGCGGCGCACCGTGGAGGGTGCCGGCTTCGTGGTCTGGCGGCCATTTCCGGGCGGTGTCGACACCGCGCTCACCGACCCGTTCTTCCTGCTCGATCAGCTCGGACCGGTGCAGTACGGCCCGCATGAGGCGGTCGGAGCCCCCTGGCATCCGCACCGGGGCTTCGAGACGGTGACCTACGTGCTCGAGGGATCGATCGTCCACCACGACTCCAATGGCGGTGGCGGTGTGATCCACGCCGGCGACACCCAGTGGATGACCGCTGGATCCGGAATCCTCCACGATGAAGTCCCCACCGAGGCCTTCGTGCGCTCGGGTGGCCTCTCCCACGGCGTGCAGTTGTGGGTGAACCTGCCGGCGGCAGCCAAATTCACCCCGCCGGCCTATCAGGCGATTACCGCCGATGCGCTGACGCTCGTGACCAACGAGGATGCCGGTGCACTGATCCGCGTCATCGCCGGCGAACTCGGCGCCCACCGAGGTCCGGGCTCGACACACACCCCGATCACCTACCTCCATGTCTCACTGCGGCCCGGAGCCCGCCTCGAGATGGACTGGGATCAGAGTTTCAATGCGCTGGTCCATGTGCTGAGCGGTCGTGGCGATGCCGGCGTCGAGCGTCGCGCGATCGCCGACCATGACCTGGTGGTATTCGGATCAGGTGACACCATCGCGATCCAGGCCGCATCCCAGCAGGCCGAACCCGACGATAACCTCCAGGTTCTGATCCTCGGCGGTCGGCCACTGCGCGAGCCGATCGCCCACTGGGGCCCATTCCTCATGAACACCCGTGGCCAGATCGCCGACGCGATCGAGGACTACCGGTCCGGGAAGATGGGCAGCATCCCCGCCATCACCCGCTGATCACCGTTCGATGCTCACTCGGATCCTCGGTCCTCATCTCTGAGCGGGGCACGATCAGCATCACCGCGATCGCGAGCGGCACCAGCACGAGGAATCCGAGTTCGAGACCACCGGCACGTGCCACGAGACGGAACAGTGCCGGGCCGAGCAGTACCGCAGCGCCCGAGGCCGTCGTCGCGATCGGTGCCACCGTGCGCGTTGCAAGGCCGGACGCCCCGACGAGCGCGGCGAGCGTCAACGGGTACAAGAACGCAGCCCCCACCCCGCCGATGCCGAGACCGACCACGATCATCGCCGGGGTTGAGAACGCAGCGATGAGGATCGCCCCGACGATCGTGGCCGCACACGCAAGGCCGAGTGCACGATGATGTCCGGCCGATCTCGCCCCCACGAGCCGTGCGACGGCCATACCGACCGGGAACGCCGCTGCGCCGAGTGCGGCCTGTGCCTCGCTGAGGCCGACTGAGATCAGGCGCGCCGCGCCCCACAACAAGAACCCGAACTCCGCTGCGATTCCGAGCACCATCGCACCCCACCCGCGCGCCACCACACCGAACCGTGACGAGTCGAACCGCCGTGCCGGCCCGATGGCCGGAGCGCTGACACGCATGAATGCGAGGGCGACGACCGCGGGAATCGGCACGAGCAGGGCGAGTCGACCGTTGCCGGTCACGAGTTCCGCGCCACCCAGCAGGAGCGGCGCCACCACACCGGTCACACTGGAGGCGGCACTGACCATCGTGAGTCGTTGCGCCATCCGCTCGCCGACCACCATCGCCGGCGTGCACAACACCACACCGGCGCCACCGGCGCCCAGCGCGATCGCCCCCGCCTGTGCCGGCGCGAGACCCGGCCCGAGCGCGAGCAACACCCCACCGACACCGATGAACCCGACGACAACCTTGAGCACTCGGGCAGCACCGAGACGAAGCACTGCTGAGCCCAGCGCGCCGAGCACCACCAGCGAGACCCCGAACCCGTTCGACAGCCATCCGAGCGACAAGACGTCGACATCGAAATCACGCGCCAGCAGGACCAGCGTGACCCCGAGAGCTCCGAGGTAATAGCCGAGCACGCCCTGGCCGATCGCAGCAGCGAGATCCTCTCGAGACATCACCACATCATGGCGCTGGAGAACCCGCGATCGCGCATGGTTCATCGCGCCATTCAGTGCGCCAGCAGCGCCACCGGCTCGGGCAGACCCCGAACACCGGGGTCCACCTCCAAGAGTGCACCGGCGGTCTCGTCTGGGTCGGCGCTCGGTCGTCGACCACCGCTCGAGATCGACGTGATGAAGAGGCGATCGAGATCGGCACCTCCGAAGGCCGGCATCGACGGCTTCTCGACCGGGAGATCGATGATGCGGTCGACACGACCATCGGGTGTGGCCCGCACCACCGCGTGGCCGTATACACAGGCCACCCAGTAACAACCCTCGGCATCCACGCAGGCCCCGTCGGGGAGGCCGGGCAATGCATCGAAGTCCAGGAACACGCGCCGGTTGGCGATTTCACCCGAGTCGATATCGAACTCGAATTGCCACACCGCGGCCCGAGCGCTATCGGCCCAGTACATGGTCGTGGCATCGGGGCTGAAGGCCAGTCCATTCGATGTCCCGACCGAGTCCAACACCGCGACACAGTCACCATCGGTGTCGATGCGGTATAGATGACCACCGGTACCCGGGTCTTCATCGCTCTCATCCATCGAGCCCACCCAGATCCGTCCGCGCGCATCGGCGCGGCCATCGTTCAGGCGGGCATCGATGGGAACCGGATCCATCATCACCAGCCGGGTCAGCGATCCCGTCGCCCAGTCGAATCCCATCAGCGAGTCCTCGATCGCAACCACCAAGACACCGGGCTCGGGTGTCAACATGATGCTGCCTGGTCGTCCCGGAAGCGGCTGGGATGCATGTTCATCGGTATCGGGGTCGCTTCGATAGAGCAACTGCGCATCGATGTCGACCCAGTACAGCGCCTCGGTCCTCGCGCACCACAGGGGTGACTCACCGAGACGAGCCCGCACCTCGCCGATGATCCGGGGTGAGCGCGTCGTCACAGGTCAGCTGCCAACTCTCGCAAGAAGTCCACACTGGCACGAGCGTCGACCAGGGGGCCCTCACCGGGGCCGGGTTCGCCGGTCAGCGACACGTCCTGTTCGAGCACATACCACCCGCGGTAGCCGCGCGACTCGAGATGACGGATGACACCGGCGATGTCGACATCGCCCTGGCCGACCGGCTTGAACATACCGTCGATGGTCGCCTGGCGGAAGGCGATCTCACCGGCGCGGACCCGCTCGGCCATGGAGTTGTCGAGATCCTTGAGATGCACATGCACCACCCGGTCGCCTGCATCGCGGGCCACCTCGAGCGGGTCGACACCACCCAAGAAGAGATGGCCGGTGTCAAGACAGACCCCGGTCTCACAGGAGTTCAAGAACCGATCGACATGTGCACCGCGGGCGATGGCCATCCCCCAATGAGGATGCAGCGCCGTGGTCAACTCACGCTCCGACGCGATGCGTTCGACCTCGGCCAGGTTGCGCAGGAACGACGTCCACTGATCCTCGTCCATATCGATCTCGGTGTCGTAGCCGGGATGATGCGAATCGGGACCGAGGACCATCTGGGTTGCACCGCAGCGCGCCAGTTGGTCACTGGCGGCCCTGACCGCCTCGAACTGCTCATCGATGGCTCGGTCGAGATAGAGCACGGCGGGAACGAACCCGCCCACGATCGATAGGCCGTGACGCTGCACGTACTCAGCGGACTCGGCCGGATCGGTCGGCAGAAAGCCACGCGGACCCAGTTCGGTGGCGCCGAGCCCGAGGCCGACCATCTCGTCGAGGACCCGTTCGGCATCCATGAGATAGCCCCAACCCGGCGAGCCGTCGACGCCCCAGGTGATCGGTGCGCCTGCGACACGGTCCAAAAGATCACTCATCGCTGTTCATCTCCTCGTGGACTCTCACGGCGGGCCACTG
>SKFX01000118.1 GCA_007117775.1 Ilumatobacteraceae bacterium | reverse complement strand
CCGAATTCGTCGACCTACGGCATCTCGAAACGGCTGCCCGATGACGTGCGTCGTCGACTGCGTCAGATCCTCGATCGGGTCAAGCCCGCCCAGCATGGGGTCATCGTGCGCACCGCGGCCGAGCATGCCACCGAGGCGGAGTTGCTCGCCGATATGGAGATGCTCCTGTCGCAATGGTCTGAGATCGAAGCTCGTGCCGACAAGGTTGATCGCCCGACGCTGCTGCACCGTGAACCGGAACTCGCGGTCCGTGTCATCCGCGAGGAGTTCACCTCCGATTACCGACGCGTGATCATCGACGATCCGGCTCTCACCGAAGAGATCCGGCGCTATGTCGAAGCGTTCAATCCTGAACTGGCCGACCGGATCGAGTACTACGACCCCGAGGAGAAGGGCCTCTCACTGTTCGAGCGCTACCACGTGCACGAACAGGTCCACAAAGCGCTCGACCGCAAGGTCTGGTTGCCCTCGGGTGGTTCGCTGATCATCGAGCACACCGAGGCACTCAGTGTGATCGATGTGAACACCGGAAAGAACGTCGGCTCGTCGAATCTCGAGGAGACGGTGTTCCACAACAACCTCGAGGCGGCCGAGGAGATCGCCAAACAGCTCCGCCTGCGCGATATCGGTGGGATCATCGTCATCGACTTCATCGATATGGAGATCAAGTCGAACCGCGCCAAGGTGATCGAGGCGTTCCGTGAAGCCCTTGCCCGTGACAAGACCCGCACCCAGGTCTTCGACATCTCAGAGCTGGGCTTGGTGGAGATGACCCGTAAGCGGATCGGCGAAGGTCTGTTGACCGAGTTCTCCGAGACCTGTGAGATCTGTGCCGGGCGTGGCGTGGTGGTCGATACCGGCCTGCTCGACTGAACCGACCCGGCCCGACCGGGGTCCGTCACAGCGGTCGGTGTCAGGGGTCCTCGGCAGGATCTGTGCCGGTTGGACGGGGCCGATCGAGGCGGTAGCGTACGTCGGGTTATGTACGCAGTGATCACCTCGGGAAACAAGCAGGAGAAAGTTGCCGTCGGCCAGCAGGTCCGCGTCGATGTCCTCGATGCTGAGCAGGGTAGCGAGGTTCAGCTTCAGCCGGTGCTCGTCGTCGATGGTGACGAGGTGCTCGCCGGAGCCGACCAGTTGTCCAAGGCCACGGTGTCAGCCCGTGTCGTCGGGACCGCTCAGGGCCCGAAGATCGAGGGATTCACCTATAAGCGTCGTACCCGCAATCGTCGTCGCTTCGGCCATCGCCAGCGCTATTCCGTGGTTGAGATCACAGCGATCAACGCTCGCTGAGGAGGAAGTCATGTCAAAGACCAAAGGTGGCGGCTCCACTCGCAACGGCCGCGATTCCAATGCACAGCGCCTCGGCGTGAAGGTCTTCAGCGGCACCGAGATCACCGCCGGCACCATCTTGGTGCGCCAGCGCGGCACCCGGTTCCATCCGGGTCGCAACGTCGCCAAGGGCGGTGACGACACGCTGTTCTCCAAGATCGATGGCTCGGTCAGCTTCGGCGAGCGTCGTGGCCGCAAGGTCATCAACGTCGATCCCTCCGCCTGAACGCAGCCCGGCCAACCCGGCCCTGAGCGCCACCGATCCGTGGCGGTCTCAGATATCGATACCGCTCGGGAGACGGGCGCGGTCCCAACCCAGTTCGTCGATCGCCTGTCGGCACGCGTAGCGGTCGGTCATCCCTGCCACGTAGGCGACGGCCAGATGGCGGGCGGTCTCGCTGCCGGCATCGACATCGCAATGGTCGGGGAGTAGTCCGGGGTGATCCACGTAGTGCTCGACGAGCGCCCGGAGCAGGTCGATCACCGAATCTGCCTGAGCGCGACTCGCCGGGCGGAGATAGACGTGCTCGTAGTTGAAGCGCCGGAATTCAGCCAGAGCCTCAGCGGCCGCACGGGTCATCGCGATCCTGCCGGTTTCGGCGGTCGCTTGGATCATGGCCCGGATGAACGTGCCCAGTTGGGTCGAGCGCTCTGAGCCACAGCGGTCCCTCACGATGCCCGGCAGCATCTCAGGTGAGACCACCCCGGCAGCGACCGCATCTTCGAAGTCATGGCAGACGTAGGCGATGCGATCCGCCCAGGACACCACTTCGCCCTCGGGTGTCATGGGGGCTGGGCGGCTCCACGAATGGTTCCGGATGCCATCGATGGTCTCTGCGCACAGGTTGAGCGGCGCAAGGGTGACGTCCGCACCCCAGACCGCGTGGTCATAACCTCCGGGCACATACACCGATAGGGCGTCCTCGCTGGCATGGCCTCCGGGGCCGTGACCGCAGTCATGACCGAGGGCGATCGCTTCGGTGAGCGGCACATTGAGGCCGAGGGCGGTGGCCACGGACTTGGCCACCTGGGCGACCTCGAGCGCATGGGTCAGGCGTGTCCGCTGATGGTCGTCGGGGAAGACGAACACCTGGGTCTTGCCAGCGAGGCGTCGAAAGGCACTGGCGTGCAGGATCCGGTCACGGTCGCGCTCGAAGCAGGTCCGGAAAGCGTCGGGTTCCTCGTCGATGGTGCGGTCGCCGGCTCCGCTGGCTCGGGTGGCCAGCGGCGAGAGTCGGGCCTCGTCGAGTTCCTCCCGGCGGCGCCGGTCGATGATCTCGTTGGTGCCCGGTCCCGCCCACGAGTCCTCGTGGGCCAACAGCAGATCCCCGACGGTATGGCCGCGCATGGTGGCGGCCCACCGTTCAGCGCGCTCGGCGGCGGCTGCGTCGGCCTCGATCGGGCGATCAGGAGCGCTCGGGGAGATCGGCTGGGGGCTCACGGGTTCGACCACACTGTCAACGGTAGCGTGGGGCTGTGACGGGATTCGTCGATGAAAGCCAACTGAACGTGCGGGGCGGCGATGGCGGCGCAGGCTGTGTGTCGTTCCGGCGCGAAGGCCCCGTCGTGCACGGCGGCCCCAATGGCGGTGATGGCGGCCGGGGTGGCGATATCTGGTTGGTGGCGGATCATAACGTGGCATCGCTCTTGGCGTTCCGTGATCACCCGCACCGGCGCGCCGAGAACGGGACCCACGGCAAGGGCAAGGACCTGCACGGCAAGCGGGGAGCCTCGCTCGAGATTTCGGTCCCCGAGGGGACCATCGTCAAGGACCTCTACACCGGCCAGGTGTATGCCGAACTGCTCGGCCACGGAGATCGCTGGCTGGCTGCAGCCGGCGGACGGGGTGGTCGCGGCAATGCACGCTTCTTGTCGAATCGGCGTCGCGCCCCGACCTTCGCCGAACAGGGTGAGATCGGCGAGGAGCGGTGGCTGAAACTCGAGATGCAGCTCATGGCTGATGTGGCACTCGTCGGATTCCCCAATGTCGGCAAGAGCACGCTGATCAGTGTGATCTCCGCCGCCAAGCCCAAGATCGCCAATTATCCGTTCACCACGCTTGCGCCCAACCTCGGGGTGGTCCGCTATGACGATGACGCCGAGTTCGTGGTGGCCGATATCCCCGGCCTCATCGAGGGGGCCAGTGAGGGGCGCGGTCTCGGCCACCGGTTCCTGCGCCATATCGAACGCTCCCGGGTGCTGTGTCTGTTGATCGATCTCGCGCCCGATGACGGCATCAGCGCCGCCGAACAGCAGAGCGTCCTGCTGCGCGAACTCGGCGAGTACCGACCGGATCTGCTCGAGCGCCCCCGGTTGGTCGTGGGGACCAAGGCCGATCTCGTGACCCCGGAGCGACTGCACGAGCTCGGATTCGATGGGCCGGTGATCTCGGCGGTCACCGGCCAGGGGGTGCGAGCGTTGCTCGGAATGTTCGCAGAACAGGTCGCAGTGGCGCGCGCCGCGCTGCCCGATGAGGCCGGGGTGGTCGTGCTCCGCCCCGAAGTGGGTGGATCCAAGGTGGAACGCATCGCCGACAACGAGTACCGTCTGATCGGTCGCGAGGCCGAGCGCGCCGTGGCGCTCAACGATGTCACGACCGCCGATGCCCTGGCCTATATCGACCAACGCCTCGAGCGGCTCGGCGTCAATCGCCTGCTCCAGCGCGCTGGGGCACGCGATGGTGACATCGTGTGGATCGGCGAGTTCAGCTTCGAATACCGGGCGGACGACTGATGCGCATCGTCGCCAAGATCGGCACTTCGTCGGTGACCGATGAACAGGGTCGGATGAACCGCCCGGCGGTCGCGAAGCTCGCCGATGAACTCGCGGTGCTCGCCGGTCGCAGCCATGAGGTGATCGTGGTGTCCTCGGGGGCGGTGGCAGCCGGGATCGCGGCCCTCGGTCGCACTGAGCGGCCGGGCGACCTCGCAACCCTGCAGGCGCTGTCAGCGGCCGGTCAGAGCCGTCTGATGGAGACCTACAACTCCGAACTCGGCCGCCATGGGCTCGTCGCGGCGCAGGTGCTCTTGGATCCCCACGACTTCGTCGACCGCCGCCAGTATCTGCATGCTCGCCAGACCCTGCTGAAACTGCTCGAGTTGGGCTGTGTGCCCGTGGTGAACGAGAACGATGCGATCGCCAATGAGGAGTTGCGTTACGGCGATAACGACCGTCTCGCTGCCCTCGTGGCCCACACCACTGGCGCTGAGGTGCTGGTGCTTTTGACCGATCTCGACGGCCTCTACACCGCCGATCCGCGCCGGGATCACGATGCCGAGCTGGTCTCACAGGTGTCCGCCGACGATCCGCTGCTGGCCATCGAGGCCGGATCCGGTGGCAGCGGGCGCGGCAGTGGGGGAATGGCCAGCAAACTCGCATCGGCGCGGATCGCCTCATGGTCGGGGGTCAGAACGGTGATCGCCCGTGCGTCGGCGCCCGATGCCCTCGTGCGGGCGGTTGATGCCGAGGGGATCGGCACGACGTTCGCCGCTCATGAGCGACGGCTGCCGGCACGCAAACTCTGGATTGCGTTCGCCTCGCGCATCGCCGGCAGCATCGTCGTCGACGATGGTGCGCGCCGGGCGTTGGTCGAACGCCCCACAAGCCTGCTGCCCGCCGGCGTCGTGGACGTCATTGGAGCCTTCGATCAGGACGCGACCGTCGATGTGGTCGACACCGAAGGTCAGGTCTTCGCCCGGGGCATGGTCTCGCTCGACTCGGATCGCCTGCGAAATATCGCCGGTCGCCAGACCCGCGAGTTGCCGACCGGTCTCGCCCACGAGGTCATCCACCGCGATGACCTGGTGGTGCTGCCCAGTTGAGCTGACGCGGGTTCAGCGCACCTTGAGGCGCCCCGCCACCCAGCGCACCTCTGGGGAGCGCACTGCAGCCAGGCTCGCGGCGTAAACGATCAGACCGGCGACCGAGGCCACCGCGATGTGAATAACAGCTCCAGAGCCCGTGGTGGCATCGAAGAGCCCCGAGACCAGCCAGGTTGCGAGACCCATCAGCGCGCCGGCGCCGGCCATGGCCGCGATCGCCCGCAGGATCGAGGCGACCGGAAGCGTTGGGACCCGACGCTGCAATGCGGCGATGATCGCGATCGCTGAGACCAGATAGGCGATGGCGAGGGCGACGGCGAGGCCGACCACGCCGAACGACCGCACCAATACCAGTGCCAGCACGATATTGATGAGGTTCTTCATCACATTGAGCCAGAACGGTGTGCGGGTGTTCTGACGGGCGTAGAAGCCGCGCAGGGTGAACATGTAGACCGAGAAGCCGACGAGGCCGAGTGCGAACCCTCCGAGGGTCTGGGCGGTCAAGAGCGCGTCATCGGCGCCGAATGCGCCGCGTTGGAATGCTGCGCCGATGATCGGCTGGCGCAGGACCAGGATCAAGACCGCTGCAGGGATCGTCAACAACGCGACGATCCGAATCCCGAGTGCGGTGTGGTGGACGAAGGATGCCTCATCGTCGGCTGCGACCGCCCGGGCGAGTTCTGGTTGGAACGTGGTCGAGACCGATACCGCCAAGAGGCCGTGGGGGAGCACGAAGAAGGTGAATGCGAACACATAGGCAGCAGCATCGCCCGAGCCGGGTTCGGCAAGATTGCGGATCACGACCAGGGCGATCTGGTTGGCGGCCACGAATCCCAGCGTCCACCCCGACAGTCTCAGCAGTTTCGCGACCGCCGGATGGCGCCAGTTCCAGACCGGGCGGTAGCGAACCCCGGCACGGATCACCGCTGGGATCAACACCAGCGCCATCGTTGCGATTCCGAGGGTCGCACCGAGGCCCAGTGTCAGGCGGAGTCGCCGATCGTCCACAACGTCGTCCAGTACCCACTCGGTGCTGCCTGCGCCGGGCAGCGATAGCAGTGTGGCGATGATCACGAGGTTCGCGAGGATCGGACTCCAGGCCGCGGCGAAGAAGCGACGGCGGGCATTGAGCAGTGCGTTGGCCACCGCAGTGAGTCCATAGAACAGGATCTGGATCAAGAAGATCTGTGTCAGGGTGGTGCCGACCCGGCGCAGTGTCTCGGGATCGACGTCGCCTGATGGGGTGATCGTATAGATGCCGAACACGAGCGGAGCCGCGACCACCGCGGCGACTGTGAGCGCTGTGATGAGGGTCATGGCCACGGTGATGACCACATTGGTGGCCTCATCGTCCCCATCGTGGAGGAAACTGGTGAACAGCGGGACCAAGGTGGCTGCCAGCAGGCCGCCGAGCAGCAGATCGAAGACGATATTGGGGGTCTCGTTCGCGATCTGATATGCGTCCGCCAGTGCGGTGCGGCCGATCACATAGACGAAGACCGCGATGCGGATCAGACCGGTCAGACGCGAGAGAGCGGTGCCGACCGCGACGACCAGATTGGATCTGAGCAGCCCCGAGCCGCTGACCGGTCTGCTCGATACGGATTGGGGCGGCTCGGCCATTGTCTGGTGACGCTAGTTCGGCTGCCGAGCGATAGCGTGCCCATCTATGGTCGATCCCTCCCAGAACCCCGGTCCGTTGAACGAACCACGTTTCGAGAGCGTGGAGACGGTGCGCGAGGCGCTGCGCGGTGTCGACTACCTCGCCGATGACGGGATCGCCGGGGTCGCGTTCTTGGCCGACCGACTCGGCAAGCCGGTGCTCGTCGAGGGACCGGCCGGTACCGGCAAGACCCAGCTCGCCAAGTCGATCGCCGAGATCACCGGGTCTCGCCTCATCCGCCTGCAGTGCTACGAGGGCCTCGATGAGTCCAAGGCGCTCTATGAGTGGAACTACAAAAAGCAGTTGCTGCGCATCCAGGCCGATCGTGGATCTGAGTCATGGAATGAGATCCACGAGGACATCTTCTCCGACGAGTTCTTGTTGACCCGGCCGCTGCTCGAGGCGATCAGCGCTCCCGATCCGGTGGTGCTCCTGATCGACGAGGTCGACCGTGTCGAGGTCGAGACCGAAGCGCTGCTGTTGGAGATCCTGTCGGATTACCAGGTATCGATTCCTGAGTTGGGAACCATCACGGCGCGCCAGATCCCGCTGGTGTTCTTGACCTCGAATAACACCCGCGAACTCTCCGAAGCGCTCAAGCGGCGCTGTCTCTACCTGCATGTCGATTATCCGTCGCTCGAGCGCGAGCGTGAGATCGTCTTGGCCAAGGTCCCCGGGGTCCAGGAGAATCTCGCTGACCAGGTGGCACGGATCGTGCGGTCGTTGCGTCAGTTGGATCTGAAGAAGGCGCCGAGTGTGTCTGAGACCCTGGACTGGACACGGACCCTGCTGTTGTTGAACGTGGATGTGATCGACGAGCAGGTGGCCAAGGAGACACTGCATATCCTGCTCAAGTTCCAGACCGATATCGCGAAGGCCACCAAGGAACTCAGTGTCGAGGACTAACGGTCCATGCTCGAGCTCCTGAACGGTTTCGTCGCCGAACTGCGCAAAGCCGGCCTCCCCGTCAGCCTGACCGAGAATCTCGATGCCATCGAAGCGCTCGAGCACATCCCGCTCGAGGAACGAGAGACGTTCAAATACGCCCTCGGTGCCACGCTGATCAAGAATCAGTCGCATTGGCGGGCCTTCGAGACGGTGTTCGAGGTCTATTTCAGCCTGCGCGGACCGCAGTATCGGATCGCCGACGACGCCGATGGCGACCCCGACGAACTCTGGCGGGAGATGCAGGACCAGGCCGGCCAGGGCGACGGACGCGGCGGTGCCGGTGGGTCCATGGACAACCTGACCCCAGAAGAGATCGCGCATCTGCTGATGCGGGCGTTGCTCGAGGGCGACCAGGGCCTGACACGCGCCCTGGCGCGCCAAGCGGTGCAGCGTTTCGCCGGTATGGAGCCCGGTCGACCGGTCGGGGGTACCTATTACCTGTATCGGACCCTGCGCAATCTCGATCTCGAGACCATGACCGACAAGTTGATGGAACTTGCCCAACAGCAGTCTCCCGATGGGCTCAGCCCACTCGAGGAGCGTCTCGAGCGTGAGGAGTTCGATACTCGCATCGAGCAGTTCAAGTCCGAGATCGAAGCTGAGATCCGTCGCCGGTTGGTGGCGGATCGCGGTGTGGAGGCGATGGCCAAGACCCTGCGCAAACCACTGCCAGAAGACGTCGAGTTCATGCACGCCTCGCGCGATGAGATGCAGTCGCTCAAGAAGGCGTTGGTGCCCTTGACCCGCAAGTTGGCGGCACGCCTGACCCGCAAGCGGCGTCATGGACGTCGCGGCGCACTGGATTTCCGGAGCACCGTCAGGCATTCACTGAGCTACGGCGGTGTTCCCGCCGAACCGAAGTTCAAGTACCCGCGGCCAGCCAAGCCTGAACTGATGGTGATCGCCGACATCTCCGGTTCGGTGGCCGCGTTCGCGCGCTTCACCCTGATGCTGGTGTACGCGATCCAGGGGCAGTTCTCCAAGGTCCGCTCATTCGTGTTCATCGACGGTATCGATGAGGTCACCGACTATTTCCGCAGCACCGAGGACATCTCTGAGGCGATCCACCGGGTCAACACCGAAGCTGATGTCGTCTGGGTGGATGGCCATAGCGACTACGGGCACGCCTTCGAGGTCTTCTGGCAGCGCTATGGGCGCGATATCGGACCCAAGACGACGGTGTTGCTGCTCGGTGACGCCCGCAACAACTACCACGCCAGCCAGTCGTGGGTGGTCCAGGAGATCAGCCACCGCGCCCGCCACGTGTATTGGCTCAACCCCGAACCGCGTTCGTACTGGAACACCGGTGACTCGATCGTCGGGGAGTACGCCGCGTTCACCGACGGGGTCTTCGAATGCCGCAATCTGCGCCAACTCGAGGCATTCGTCGACAAACTGGAGTAGGTCGCCGGCACCGGCGACACTCAGCCGTTGCGCTGGTAGTTCGGGGCCTCGCGGGTGACGATGACGTCATGGGGGTGGCTCTCGGTCCGTCCTGCGGCGGTGACCCGCATGAAGCGTGCCGTGGTGCGCAGCGCCTCGAGATCGGCGGCACCGGCATAGCCCATTCCCGACCGGAGACCGCCGACGAGCTGGTACAGGGTGTCGCCGAGCGGGCCGGCGTAGGGGACGCGGCCCTCGATGCCCTCGGGGACGAGTTTGCGGCTGGCGGCACCGACTTCGGTGCGCGATCCATCGGTCCGCTGGGCGCTGGCATAGCGATCGGCCCCCTCTCCCTGCATGGCGCCCATCGAACCCATCCCGCGGTAGCTCTTGAAGCGGCGACCCTCGAACAACTCGGTCTCACCCGGACTCTCTTCGGTGCCTGCGAGCAGCGACCCGAGCATCACCGTGGTCGCACCGGCCGCGATGGCCTTGACGATGTCGCCCGAATAGGTGATCCCGCCATCGGCGATGAGTGGGACCCCGATGGAGCGGGCGCGCTGGGAGGCCCCGTGGATTGCCGAGAGCTGCGGCATTCCGGCACCGCTGATGACCCGCGTCGTGCAGATCGAACCGGCCCCGACCCCGACCTTGACGGCATCGGCGCCAGCGGCGGCGAGCGCTTCGACCCCCTCGGCGGTGACGACGTTGCCGGCGCAGACCGCCAGCTCGGGCCAGTTGCCCTTGATGCGCTCCAGAGTTTTGATGACACCGGCGGAATGGCCGTGGGCGGTGTCGATGGATACGGCGTCGACGCCGACCGCCACGAGCGCCTCGACACGGTCTTCGACGTCGGCACCGACCCCGATCGCTGCCGCACAGCGCAGCCGGCCGTGCTGGTCGCGCGATGCGTCGGGGTACTGGAGGCGCTTTTGGATGTCCTTGACCGTGATGAGGCCAGCCAGTCGACCATCGGCGTCCACGAGGGGGAGTTTCTCGATGCGGTGCTGTTGCAAGATGTCTTTGGCGGTGTCGAGCGATGTGCCGACCTCGGCGGTGACGAGGCCGTCGCTGGTCATGAATTCGGTGACCGGTCGCTCGAAATCGGATCCCTCACAGAAGCGGATATCACGATTGGTGAGGATCCCGAGCAAGGTGGAGGCCCCGTCGACGATCGGCACCCCTGAGAAGCGGAACCGGCGCATCAGCTCCTCGGCCTCGTGCAGTGACGCCGTCGGCGGCAGGGTGACCGGATCGGTGATCATGCCCGATTGGCTCCGCTTGACCTTCTGGACCTCAGCGGCCTGATCGGCTGCGGACATATTGCGATGGATGACCCCGATACCGCCGTGGCGGGCCATCGCAATGGCCATACGCGCCTCGGTGACCCGGTCCATCGCCGCTGAGACCAGCGGGATGGTCAACTCGATATCGCGGGCGAAGACGGCGGTGGTGTCGACGGCGTCGGGCAGTGCCTCTGAGTAGCCGGGCACGACCACCACGTCATCGAAGGTCAGTGCCTCATAGCGAGAGAAGAGATCGGCGTTGAGCGGCTCCATGGTTCGACGCTACGCGCCCGAGGGCCCGAGCGCACGGCTTCTGACCGAATTTTCCGGTGCCGTCGGATCCTGGTGTGTTCTGCGACCGCTGCGGGCCTGCTCTGAGGTGGGCCAGGCTCGGTGATCTAGCCTCTCAGTGATGACCGGTGAGATGTCTCGACGGCACCTGATGCCCATCGAGCCCTGCCTGCGGGGACTCCGGGTGGTCGATGATGCCGTCGGGAGGCGATGTGGGCGCTGAGGCGGAGACCCGATTGGTACTCGTCCGCCATGGCGAGTCGTTGGCGACCGTTGAGCGGGTGATCGGTGGGCCGCGCACCTGTCGCGGATTGTCCGATCTCGGTCATCGCCAGTCCAAACGTCTCGCCGTACGACTCGCAGAGACCGCCGAGGTGCGCGTCGAGGCCCTGTACTCGAGCGCGTTCGCCCGGGCCCGTGAGACCGCTGCCCATCTCGAAGCAGCGCTCGGTCAGCGCTGTATCGTCGAGCCCGCCGTTGGCGAGCATGATCCGGGACCGGACTGCGATGGACTCACCTATGACGACTTCGTGGCACGCTACGGTCTGCCCGACTGGGAGTCGGATCCCGATCTCGAGGTGTTTCCGGGAGGGGAGACCGTCTCGGTCTTCCACCGACGCGTCCATGCCGGGATCGACGACCTCCTCGAGCGCCACCGAGGTCAGTCGGTGATGGTCGTCTGCCACGGTGGTGTGATCGATGCGGTGATGCGACGCATCCTGCAGGCACCGGTGGTCGGTGGATTCCAGATGTACACCTTCAACACCTCATTGACCGAGATGCACCGACTCGAGACGGATCAGTGGCGGCTGGTGCGCTATAACGATGCCGCTCACCTCGTCGGTGAGCATCCGGCGCCGAGTCGACTCGAGGACACCCGATGACGCCTGCGGACGCAACGGTGGACTGGTTGATCGTCGGAGCCGGTTCGGCGGGTTGTGTGCTCGCAGCACGATTGGCGGATCTGCCAACGGGCCGCGTGCTGCTGCTCGAGGCCGGCGGAGCGCCTCCGGCGGCCGCTGAGGGTTCGGAGTCATCGAGTTTCTTCGATGTGCTCGATACCCCCGCGATGCTGTGGGACGACCTCAGACTGCGTCGTCGTAGCGGCTCTGCGCCCGTTGCCTATCCGCGCGGCCGGGTCCTCGGGGGCTGCAGCGCCGTCAATGCGATGGTGGCACTCGCCGGTGGACCGTTCGCCCATGACCCTGCCGCACAGCGCCATCGAATCCCGATCGAGACGGTCGGTGCCGCGGAGCTCGGACCGGTGGATCGGGCGCTGCTGGCCGCCGATGCCGACGCGGTACCCGCGCCGCTGAACCGTCGCAACGGTCGACGGGTATCGGCCTTCGACGCCTACCTCGGTGATGGGGGAGCTCAACGTGTCGGCGGCAATCTCGAGATCCGCACCGATGCCGAGGTGGCGCGGGTGCTGTTCGACGGTGTGCGAGCCACCGGCGTGGAACTGGTGACCGGTGAGCAGATCCGTGCCCGTCGAGTGGTGCTGAGCGCCGGTGCCCTCGGATCTCCGGTGCTGCTGTTGCGCAGCGGTGTGCGAGTGGCGGGTCTCGGTGAAGGCCTCGCCGACCACCCGGCTGCTGCGATCACCCTCGAGTTGAGAGCCGATATCGCGGCGGACCCGGCCTCGAACGTATGCGGAGCGCTGCTGGCGCGCTCGGATGCTCAGGTGCTGTCCATGAACCATCTCGGCCATCGGGCTCCGGGGTATGCGATGTTGCTGACGGCGGTGATGCGACCGCGATCGCGCGGGCGGATCGTGTTGTCCGCGCCCGATGCCGAGCCCGATATCGACCTCGCGCTGTTGTCAGATCCCCATGACCGGGTCGCCATGGTCGACGCGGTGGCAGCGACACTCGAACTGCTCGGAACGGACGCGTTCGTCGGCATCGTCGAGTCGGCGTTCATCGACGATCACGGAACGACGATCGATGCGCTGTTCGATTCGGCGGGCGCGGTTTCGCGCCGGTCGGTGGAGGAGTGGGTCATCGACCACCTTGGCGACTATGTGCACGCTTCGGGCGGGTGCGCTATGGGGCATGTCGTTGATGAAGAAGGGTCTGTGAGCGGCTATGAGGCGCTGTATGTCTGCGATGCATCGGTCTTCGCGACGATCCCCGAGGTGAACACCCATCTGCCCACGGTGATGCTCGCCGAGACCATGGCGGCTCGTTGGACCGCTCGCGGGCGATCACCCGATGGGGCCGCGGCCTAATGGGGGGTGCGCCTCAGCAGGTGGACTGCGATGTGGTCATCGTCGGGGACGGACCGGCCGGTACGGCGTTGGCTGGTGCCGCCACGGCATTGGGTCTGGATGCGGTGCTGGTCGGCGAATCCCGCCCCTGGGCTGCGACGTATGGCGTCTGGGCTGATGAAATGCGCGAGACATCGCTGTGGAGGGCACTGGGCGACTCGATGTTCACCTCTCTCGATGGCGATGTCGTCGCCTATGGAACCCGCCGCCACCAACTCGGTCGCCGATACGCCATCGTCGACAATGCGGTGGTGCGCGACCATCTGCGCCAGGGGGTGCGGATCTGCATCGGCCGGGTCGGACGCGTCGATCTGGGG
>SKFX01000052.1 GCA_007117775.1 Ilumatobacteraceae bacterium | reverse complement strand
GCCTTCTTCGCCGGGGCCTTCTTCACCGGGGCCTTCTTCGCCGGAGCCTTCTTCGGCGCGGCCTTGGTGGGCACGGTCTTCTTCGGCGCCTCGGCGTCTGCACCACTCTTGGTGCCACCCGGCTTGGCAGCACCCGATTTGGGCGCCTTCAGCACACCCTTGGCCAGGGCGGTATCGAGGTACTCCTCGGCCTCGTCGCTGCTCACCTTCAGTGCGGGCGAGATTTCGCTGACGAGATTCAGCCTGGCCTTTTCGTACATGGTCCGCTCAGCAGCCGACAGCGATGCGTCACGATTGCGCGCTGCGAGGTTCCGAACCACTTCGGCGACCTGATACACATCACCGCTCTTGAGCTTCTCCTGATGGTTCTTGAACCGCCGGCTCCAGTTGGAGGGAACCCGTGGATCGGGTTTGGCGAGCACCGAAACCAGATCTTCGAGTTCATCGGGCGACACGGGTGGCCGGATTCCGACCTCCTCGGCTTTGTCCACAGGTACCTTCAGGGTCATCTCATAGATGACGGTCTGCAGCACGAGATACTCGCGCTTTTCACCGAACGCGTCCATCTTCTTCGTGCCTTGGACGACACATGCCCCATGTTGGGGGTAAATCACCGTATCGCCCTTCTTGAACTTCAACCCGACCTCAGATCTGTGCGGCCAGCATTTGCTGACACAGCCATCAAAGGTTAGCGGATCAGACTCCGAACCCGCGCCCCGCCGCACCGTGCGCCCGTCGCGTGTCGGTGGATCATGCCGACCACAGGCAGGAATCCTCGCTCAGCGACAGCGCTCGGGCTCAGCGATGACATCATCTGGTGAACACCCCTGTCGAGCATCAGCCAATGCCACCCACGTGGTGAGCGCCCCCGACAGGATTCGAACCTGTGGCCAACGGATTAGAAGTCCGATGCTCTATCCAGCTGAGCTACGGGGGCTGACCGGCGTCCGGCGAACCCTGAACACCGCTGCAACAGCCTAGGCCAACCCGAGTGATCACCGGTGGGGAACCTGGAGCGATCAGACCCAGCGAATCATCCCGGCCGCCTCATCTGGCTCACTTCATCTGGCTCACTTCATCTGCGGGGATCAGTCACCGATCGACTCGAGCCGGCGCCGGACGATATCGAGAGCGGTGATCACCGACATCTGACGCATCGGTTCGCGTTGGCCGGGCATTCGCAGGGTTCGAACGACTGTCTCAAGACCATCCGGCCCCGAAACGGCGACGCACAGGGTTCCCACCGGCATTCCATCTTGTTCATCGGGTCCGGCCACTCCGGTGAGGGCCACGGCGAGATCGCTGTTGAGGACCCGCCGCGCACCTTCGGCCATCTCTGCCGCGGCATGTTCTGACACCACCAGATCAGATTCCACCGACAGGACCGATCGTTTGGCCTCGGTGGCATAGGAGACCACGGAACCGACGAAGACGTCACTGGCGCCGGGGACCGCTGTGAGGCGGCCGCTCAACAGTCCTCCTGTCACCGACTCCGCAGCCCCAAGGGTGAATCCACTGCGCCGACACAGATCCAACACCACCGACTCCATCGTCTCGTCGTCGACACCGAAGACCAGATCACCGAGTTCGAACCGGATCCGCTCCTCGTACTCCTCGAGCAGACCCATTGCCGCCTCGGTATCAGCCCCTTTGGCGGTGAGGCGGACCTTGAGCCCCTCCCAGCCACTGGCCAAGAAGGCGAGTGTCGGGTTGCCGACCTCGTCGAGATCCGCGATCACCCCAGCGAGGCGCTCGCTCAGACCGCTCTCGCTCTCACCCCAGGTCCGCAATACCCGACTGACGATGACAGCTGGGTCGCCGGATCGCTCCGCCAGGGCGGGGAACACCGCCCGTTCGCACATCTCGTGAAGCTCATGGGGTACACCGGGAACAGCGAACACCACCTTGGACACCCCGTCGACCTCCACTGGACAGATCAGCCCCGGTGCCGTCCCCCGGCGCTGTGCGATGATCTGAGCACCGACGGGCACCTGGGCCTGGCGCAGATTGTTCTGGGGCATCCGTCGGCCACGGGAGGCGAACATCTCGAGGATGCGATCTGCAACCTCATCATCGACGCGCAATTCGACGCCCATCACCGCCGCAATCGCCTCGCGGGTCACATCATCATGCGTCGGTCCAAGACCACCGCAGATGATGAGCGCATCAGCGCTGCGCAGGAGCCGCTCGATCTCGGCCGCGATCCGCGCGGTGTTATCCCCCACCTTGACCTGCAACAGCGAATCGATACCGCGCGCTGCGAGCTGTTCGCCGAGCCATGCGGAGTTGGAATCGATGATCTGACCGAGCAGCAACTCGGTCCCGACCGCGAGAACATCACAACGCATCGCCCACCTCCACCGGTGCGGCCCGCTGTCGAGCACGCACCAGATACTGCCAGCCGCTGATCAGAGACAGGGCCACCGCCGCCCACAGCAATGCCTGCCAGACCCAGGCCGCATCGATGGCGGTGAGCGGCAAGAGCGCGAATCCCACGGCCAACTGCTGGACCAGCGTCTTGGCTTTGGCGAGTTGCGTGGCCGGCACGCTCACCCCTCGCGTCCCCGCAATCGATCGGTAGATGCTGATGGCGAATTCGCGTGCCGCGATGATCACGACAGGAACCACACCGAACATCCCCCGGCCCACCAACGTGAACATCGCTCCCAGGATGAGGACCTTGTCGGCCAGAGGATCGAGGAACGCTCCCGAGTTCGTCGTCCCATGACGGCGCGCCAACCAGCCGTCAACCCCGTCGCTGAAACTCAACAGCACCCAGAACCCCAGTGCCACCCAACTCCCCGCTGAGTCTGCGGGGATCAACAAGAACATGATCGGCGACAGCAGCAGTCGACCGACGGTGATCGCATTGGCCCATGTTGCGAGCGAGTTGGGATCAACCGGCATCGTCGGCCTGCGCGCTGTCGGGGTCCGCGCCCTGCGCGACAAGATCGGGTCCGAGCGCGTCGATGATCGTCACCGACACGATCGAGGCCGGCCGCACGTCGACCGGAACGTGGATGACACCATCGATCTCGGGGGCTTCACGATGGCTGCGGCCGATTCCGGGAGAGTCGACGAGCACCTCCACCTCAGCCCCGATCAGGTCATCGCGACGTGCTGCGGTGATCTCATCTTGGAGGGCGCGGACTTCGGCCAGACGTTCGGCGACCAACGGCGCAGGGACCTTGTTGTCGAGATCGGCGGCATAGGTCCCCGCCTCTTCGCTGTAGCCGAAGAACCCGCACCAATCGAGCTGAGCGTCTTCGATGAAGCCGAGCAGTGCATCGTGGTCCTGTTCGGTCTCGCCGGGGTAGCCGATGATGAAGTTGCTTCGGAACGCTGCATCTGGTTCCCGGGCACGGATCGCTGCGATCCGGTCCAAGAACCGCTCAGCGTTGCCCCATCGCCGCATCCGACGCATCAGCGGCGGCGAGACATGCTGCAACGACAGATCGAAATAGGGCACCCCAGTCGCGCAGATCGCATCGATCAGTCGCTCGCCGAGGTCACTCGGATACAGGTACAGCAACCGGACTCGATCAACGATCCGCGCCACGCGTTCGACCAGATCCACGATCGCTCCCGCTCCGAGGTCGTCTGGGCGATCGCGCCCAAAGGCAGCGAGATCCTGGGCGACCAGCACGGCCTCGCGGATCTCGAGGTTGCGCACCTCGTCGAGGATCGACTCCACCGAACGGCTCCGCTGGGGCCCCCGGAACGACGGGATCGCGCAGAATCCACAGGCGCGGTCACACCCCTCGGCGATCTTGACATAAGCCCAAGGCAGTTCAGATGCCGGGCGAGCGAGATTGAGCAGGTCCAGACTCGGCACCGTGGGTCGCGACCGCGTCAGGGTGACCGGCACACCGAAGCCGGCGACGTGGTCCACCTCGGGCAGTGCTTCAGCCAGCTCATCGCCATAGCGTTCGGCCAGACAACCGGTGACCACCAACTCGGCACCATCTTGGCGGAGTTGCTCGAGTTCGATGATCGTGTCGATGCTCTCCTTGCGAGCCTCATCGATGAACGCGCACGTGTTCACCACGATGAGATCGGCACCCTCTGGCGAGCCCGCTGGTTCCATACCATCAGCCAGCAGTGTGCCGATGAGCTTGTCTGAGTCGACTTGGTTCTTCGGGCACCCCAGGGTCTCAACATGGAAACTCCGACGGCTGGACACGAGATGAATCTAGCGGTCGCCAGCCGGGCGTCACTGATGCGCGAGGCGAAGACCCGGGCCGGGCCATTGCATCGACACGAGACGTCCCGTCGACGACAGCGTGACGAACGCCGTGCGCAGATCCTCGTCACCGAAACAGATATTGGTCGTGATGAGATCATCGGTGGCCACATGGTCGACCCGGGAGCCGTCGGGCGAGATGATGGTGATCCCGCCATTCACCAGTGTTGCAACACAGACATTGCCCGCGGCGTCGACGGCCAAGGAGTCGAGCAATTGCATCCCGGGCAAGCCGAACAGCACCACGCTGGTGTCGAGTGGCGCCGCTGGCTCGAGTTCGCCGACATCAGCGAGCCGACGCTGGAACACACGGCCGGTGTGTGTCTCGGCCCAGTAGAGCATCTGGCCATCAGGCGACAGCCCGATTCCGTTGGGCGCCTCGGTGGGAAACACCACCTCGGTGATCGCTGAACCGTCAACGCGGGCGTAGTAGATCCCGGTGAGATCGCTCGTGCGGCGCGTGAGATCCCGCAGACCGTGGTCGGTGAACCAGAATCCGCCATGACCATCCATGACGATGTCGTTTGGAGCGCGCAGTGGACGTCCATCGCATTCGGCGTACAGGTCGGTCACCTCGCCAGTGGTGGGATCGACGCGCTGGATCCGACCGCCGAGATAGCGATCTGGGTCAAACGGCCCGGGCAGGAGCATTCCGCCGAGATCCACCGGCGTGAATGCGCCACCGTTATTGCAGACGTAGATGGCACCGTCAGGGCCGACGGCCGCGCCGTTGGGCCCGCCGGGAATCTCGGCGATGGTCTCAACCGTGCCATCGCGATGGATCCGACTCAGCCTCGGGCCGAACATCTCGACAACGATGACCGTGCCATCGGACATTGCAATCGGGCCTTCGGGAAACGACAAGCCCGAGGCCACCTCGGTGATCTGCAGATCGCTGAACGCGCTCATCGGCTCCACCGTAGTCGACGCGCCCAACGGGCTCTGACGGGCAAACGGGACCGGACCGGCCGGATCAGACCTGGCCGCTCTGAGCGAGCAACTCGTATTCCTCGACGGTCATGAGGACCTCTCGGGCTTTGGAACCCTCGCTCGGGCCGACGACACCGCGCTGCTCCAGCAGGTCCATGATCCGACCCGCCCGGGCGAAGCCGACCTTGAGCTTGCGCTGCAGCATGGAAGTGGAACCGAGTTGGCTGCGCACGACGAGTTCCATCGCCTGGCGCATCATCGCAGCATCCTCATCGCCGTCATCCGCGCCGAGCACCGCATTGGAGCTCGCCGTCACCGCATCGTCGCTCCCGGTGATCCGGCTCGTCTCCGGGCCGGCACTGGTAATCGGTTCAGGTGCCTGATCGTGCCAGTGCGACACCACGGCGCGCACCTCGGCCTCAGATACGAACGAACCCTGGATCCGGTGGATCTCCGAGGAGGTCGGCAACATCATCAACATGTCACCGCGACCGACGAGTTTCTCGGCACCGGGCTGATCGAGGATCACCCGCGAGTCGGTCAGACTGGAGACCGCGAAGGCCATCCGCGCCGGGACATTGGCCTTGATGACCCCGGTGATCACGTTCACCGATGGTCGCTGTGTCGCAATGATCAGGTGGATGCCGACGGCACGTGCTTTCTGAGCGATTCGGGTGATCGACTCCTCGACATCGCGCGCTGCCACCATCATGAGGTCGTTGAGCTCATCGACCACCACCACGATGTACGCCAAGCGCTCCGGTGTGCTCTCGGACGCAGCGGCCTCATCGGTCTCGTCCGAACCACCATCGCCCGCTGCGTGATCGGTGGCAGGGTCGCGCTCGGGAATGAGGCCGGCGATGCCGTCGAGATCGCCTCGGTCCCAGGCCTCGTTGTAGCTCGTGATATCACGGACCCCCGCTGTGGAGAGCAGCCCATAACGGCGCTCCATCTCCTTGACCGCCCAACCGAGGGCATTGGCAGCCTTACGCGGGTCGGTGACCGGCTGGGTCAACAGGTGAGGGAGCCGCTGATACTGACCCATCTCGACCTGTTTGGGGTCGACGAGGATCAGTCGCACCTGATCGGGTGTGGTCCGCATCAACAGCGAGGTGATGATGCAGTTGAGACCACTCGACTTGCCCGCACCGGTGGCACCGGCAATCAGCAGGTGCGGAGTGCTGGCCAGGTCCAAGAACACCGCCCGGCCAGCGATGTCCTTGCCGATCGCCACATCGAGTGGTCGGGTGGCCTCAGCGGCTTCGGGTGCGTTCATCAGGTCACCGAGCGAGACCAGTTGCCGATCGCTGTTGGGCACTTCGACGCCGATCGCGGAACGGCCCGGGATCGGCGCGAGGATCCGGACATCGGTGGCGGCCATCGCATAGGCGATATCGCGCTGCAGGCTGGTGATCC
This sequence comes from Ilumatobacteraceae bacterium, assembly GCA_007117775.1. GTDB lineage: Bacteria > Actinomycetota > Acidimicrobiia > Acidimicrobiales > Ilumatobacteraceae > CSBr16-110. The sequence goes on along the minus strand of SKFX01000052.1, from coordinate 6,791 downwards.
GAGCCACCTTGACCCCGGGGGCGAGCTCGAGTTCATAGCGCGTCACGGTCGGGCCGACGGTCATGCCGACCAACGTCGTCTCGACTCCGTGCTGGGCCAGTGATTCCTGGAGCACCCGACCTCGATCTTCGACTTTGGACCGGTCGACATTCTGCGCTCCGGAGCGACTCAACAGTTTGAGACCCGGTAGTGACCACGCACCGTTGCCAGCGACCAGGCCACCCGATGGCTTCGCAGCCTTGGCTTTCGAGCGTCGCTTCGGCGATGACGTGGACGCCTCGGACCGAGAGCGATCCGAGGTCTGATCGAACTCGTCACCGTCGTCATGGAAGTCGTACGGCCGCACACCCGGGTCGAGCGCCACCTCGCCGACGGGTGCCTCCGGCTGGGATGGGGCGCTCTGGCGATCACTGCTCAACGTGGACAGGTCGTCGATCGCCTTGCGCGTCAGACGGCCCATCGGTCGAACAGCATCGGCGACAGTGCTCGCGGCGCGGCGGATCAGCACCATCAGCGGCGTTCGCGTCACGAGCACGAGGCCTGCCACGGCGACCGCAATCAGGATCAGCGTTGCTCCGATCCATGCGACGAGCTGACGCAGCGGTTCGGCGACGACGGCGCCGATGGCCCCACCCGCAGAGTCATAGTCTCCGAACGACCCGAAGCCCGACGGTCCACGCAGCAGATGCAAGGCGCCGAGCACCGCAATGCTCAGCAGTCCCCAGCCGATCGCGGCACGCGCCGGCGCGGCCCCACTCGGGCGCTTGAGGATCGCAACGCCGGTGCCGACGAGCACCACCGGCACGCCGAATCTGCCGAGCCCGGCGATCCATCCGAGAGCCGTGTCCACCGCACGGCCGAGAGGGCCCGCCACCGACAGGTAGACGGCGAGACCGACGAAGACCCCGAGCAGGATCAGCACGACGGCAATCAACTCCGGGCGAGCCACCAGACCAGCGGTGATGGTCTGGTCCTCGGTGGGCTCCGAACGATCCGTGCGCCGCGCCCTGGAGGCTGCTTTGGAGCCCGAACTCGGCTCAGCCGCTGTCTTCGAGGCGCGCTTTGACCCACCCCGCTTGGGAGCTCCGTCCGAGCGCGACGTGGTACCCCGTGAACTCATGGTGATTCCACCGTACCAAGCAGGTGTCACCTCATCGGGGCACAACACCGAGGACGCCGCCATCCCCGCTGATCTGCACGGCGAGCACGCCACCCCGCTCAGAACGAACGAACACCTCGTATCGAACCACCCCATCATCTGCGGCGGTGATGACGAAACGCTCGATGGCCGGGTCGTCGAGTTCGTCGAGGATCGCTCCGAACACCGATTCGGGTTCGAATTCGACCGCATCACCGGCGAAGACTGGGCCAGGATCCACGCTCTGGGGTGGAGCCGGGCCGAGCAGTGTGCCCTCGGCGTAGAGATACCCCACGACCTCTGGACCCCCGGTGGAGGACACGAACATCCGCACCACCTCGGTATCGGCGTTCACCTCCCGAAACATCACCGTGTCGTCGGCCGCTTCGACCGCGGCGATCGCAGCCGCGATGTCATCGACCACAGGAAGCGGCCGCGATTCCGACGAGCAGCCACAGAGCGCGAAGACGACAGCGCCCAGCGCTGCGATCGCCCTGCCTCGGCGGCGCATCGATCAGGTCTCCATGACGACGGGCACGATCATCGGCCGACGGCGGGTCCGTTCGTTCACGAACTTGCCCGCAGCGCGTCGCACATCGCGCTCGAGTGCCTCGACATCGCGCACCCCCTCGGCCAACGCACGCTCCACCGCTTCAGCAACGGTGTCACAGGCCTCATCGAGCAGATCCTCCGCCTCTGGGGCATACACCCAGCCCCGGGTGATGATCTCAGGGCCGGTGATGACCTTGCCCGATTGGACATCGACGGTCACCACGACCACCACAACGCCTTCTTCGGCGAGCACCCGTCGATCGCGCAGCACCCCCTGGCCGACATCGCCGACGATGCCATCCACATAGAGATACCCCGCCGGCACCCGCTCGACGGCCTCGAGGCCGTCATCGCTCAACTCCAATACGTCACCGTCTTCACAGACGATCACCTTGGAATGCTCGACACCCATCAGCTCGCCGAGGCGCGCATTGGCCATGAGATGTCGATACTCGCCGTGCACCGGCACATACCACTCCGGCCCGACGATGGACAGGTAGGTCTTGATCTCATCGGCTTGGGCGTGGCCGGTGGCATGCACATCAGCGATCCCTGAGTGCACCACCTGCGCCCCGGCGCGCAATAGGCCGTCCATGACACGGTTGACGTTGCTCTCATTGCCCGGAATGGCATGGCTGGACAGGATCACGGTGTCATGTTCACGGAGCTTGACGAACTTGTTCTCGCCGCGGGCCAACAGCGCCAGCGCCGACATCGGTTCGCCCTGGGAACCGGTCGAGATCACACAGACCTCACCGGGTTCGTATTGGTCGAGGTCCTCGACGTCAATCAATGCCGATTCCGGGATCGACAGCACCCCGAGGTCGCGGCCGAGGCGCACGTTCTTGCGCATGCTGAGACCGAGCGTCGCGATCTTGCGCCCCGTCGCCACCGCAGCATCGGCGATCTGCTGGATGCGGTGCAGATGGCTGGCGAATGACGCCGTGATGATCCGTCGACCCTGCTGTTCGGCGAAGAGCGACCGCAGGACACCTCCGACGCTGGACTCACTCGGTGCGTGACCGTGCTCCTCGGCGTTGGTCGAATCCGCAAGCAGCACCCGGATCCCCTGATCGGCCGCCAATTGGCCGATGCGCGCCAGATCGGTGCGGCGTCCATCAACGGGCGTGAGGTCGAGTTTGTAATCACCCGAGTGCAGGATCACGCCCTGGTCGGTGTGGACCGCGATGGCATGGGCGTGGGGGACCGAATGGGTCACGGCGATGAACTCGACACCGAAGGGGCCGATATCGACCACCTCCCCATCGTCGACCGCGATCATCTCGATCCGATGACCGAGACCGGCCTCGTCGATGCGATTGCGCGCCAGGCCGAGTGACAGCTTGGCTCCATACACGGGCAGCGGACGGTCGCGAACGTCGCCGATCCCATGCTCGTCGCGGAGCAGGAATTGGATACCGCCGACGTGGTCCTCATGACCATGGGTCACCACCAGCGCTCTGATGCGGTTGGCGTTCTGACGCAGGTAGGTGAAATCGGGAAGCACCAGATCGATCCCGTGCATATCGGCATCGGGGAACATCAACCCGCAATCGATCATCACCAGTTCACGATCGTCACCGCGGCCATGTTCGATGACCATGCAGTTGCGGCCGATCTCTCCGAGGCCACCCAGAAAAACGAGGCGAACGGGTTCAGCCACGAGTCTGCTCCAATCGTGCATAGATCTGCCGGGCGCGCTCTTCGAGCCCATCGGGTGCCGGGCCCATCGGGAGTCGGCACTGGCCGACAGCGTGTCCGATCGCCCGCATCATCGCCTTGGTCGGCACCGGATTGGGTGCATCGTCGCTGGACTCGAAGCCATAGCTCTCGATCAGACGCTGGTTCACGAGACGCGCCTGGGCCACCTCGCCGCGCTCCCAGTGGTCGATCATGGATCCGAACTCGGGCGCCGCCCAATGCGTCGCCACACCGATCACCCCGACCGCGCCGATCGACATCAGCGGCAGAGTGAGCGAGTCATCCCCGCTGAGCACTTCGAAGTCGCCCCGCACCTCAGCGAGTGCTGCGACCACCCGAGCGGTCTCGGCCGGGTTCTGAGCGGCGTCTTTGAGCGCCACCACATTGGTGTGGGTGCGGGCTGTGGCGATCAACACATCGGTCGAGATCTTGCGTCCGGTGCGCACCGGGATGTCGTAGATCACATTCGCCAGCGGTGTCGCTTCGGCGACGGCTGCGAGATGGGCGGCGATACCAACCTGCGAGGGCCGGTTGTAATAGGGACAAAGCGACAAGATCGCGGCTGCCCCGAGCGCATGGGCCTCGCGGCTCAGCGCCACCGATGCCGCAGTGTCAGCTCCGGTCGTACCGGCGATGATGGGCACATCGACCGCATCGATGACCGCTGCGAGCACCGACAACTTCTCATCGCGCGACAGCGTTGCGGACTCACCGGTGGTACCGCACACGACGAGTGCCTGATTGCCCTCCCCCACCAACCAGCGCGCCAGGTCGGCGGCAGCGTCAGGATCCACCTCCCCGTCTGGGGTCATCGGGGTCACCATTGCGGTGATCACCCGCCCGAAGCGTGATGTCGGCTCTGCCATCAGAAACTCCCCTCGGCCGCGCGGTCGATCCCCTGGGTGAGGATCAGGTCTTCATGCAGTTCCATCCAGACATCGTGATAGCTGCCGCACATCACGCCGGTGAACATCGACGTCTCACCGTCTCGCAACCGCTCGATCGAGGCTTGGAGGCGATGGCCGTAGGGCTCGAGGCGATCCACGATGCCGCCGATATCGGACAGCACCGTTGATGCCTCTCGATGGAGTGTTTCGAGCCGCTCGATGACACCGCTGTCGTACTCCACGTCACCGTGATCGTTGACCTCGTCACCGCGCACCTGCCAATCGGTGCAGATCTGCTTGAACTCGTCATTCAGCGCCAGGAATCCGGGATAGACACCCCGCAGCGCCTCATCGGCTCGCGATGACTGATTGTCGAGTTCCAGCAGACGCGCATGTTCCTGACGGCCATCGTCTGTCAGTTGCCAGAGGTCGCGGCCCTCACGGAACCTGACGAGGCCTCCTGCTTCTGCTGCGCAGAGTTGGTCATTGACGGACTGTGGAGACCGTTCGGCAATCTCAGCGATGGTCTCGGTGGTCGCAAAACCCTTGATCCGCAGTGCGTGGAGCACCACGAAATCTGTTGGCGACCGATAGCTCATCGATCCCTGATGTTAGCCCGCTGTCTCGAGTTCGAACTTGATGTACTCGGTTCCGGTGTCCTCGAGATCCTCGAATTGGATGACACCCATCTCCTCGAAGCGGTGCCTCAGCCACTGGTCATTGCGATCGAGCAAACCGAGCTTCTTGCAGTTCGGAACGATCTTCGCGAACAGCATCTGCTGGAACATGTCCCGGGTCGGGTCGCGCATCACGATCGGCAGCACATCGCGCGGATTCACCCCCATGCGCTCCCACACCTCCTGAGACATGAAGCGATCACGCATGCGCACCGCCGCCTCGTAGGCGAACTCCTGGCGATCCTTCATCTCAGCATCGCTCATATGCTCGTACACCTCCTTGAGCGACAGCACCCCGAAAGCGACATGGCGGGCCTCATCGCTCATGACATAGCGCAGGAGCTTCTTGAGCAGTGGCTCGTCGGTCAACTGGTGCATGTACCCGAACGCTGCGAGCGCGAGACCTTCGACCATGACCTGCATGCCGAGATAGGTCATGTCCCAACGACTGTCGTTGATGATGTCATCGAGCAGCATCCGCAGATGGGCGTTGATCTGATAGCCGCCGCCCATCTTCTCGTCGAGATATCGGGCGAAGACCTCGACATGACGGGCCTCGTCGACGACCTGCGTCGACGCGTACAGCTTGGCGTCGTACCACGGCACCGTCTCGGTGATCTTGGCGGTGCACAACAGCGCACCCTGCTCGCCGTGGAGGAACTGCGATAGCGTCCACTTGCGGTTCTGGATGCCGTAATCCAGCCACTCCTTGTCCCCCCAGGACTCAAGAACGGTGCCGTCGTAGTGATTCGGATCAAGGCCGGCTGCGATGGCCACCTGATCAGATGAGACCACCTTCTCGAGATCGATATCGGTGTCCCACGGCAGATCGGTGGTGCTGTTCCACTGGCCCACCTTGGCCTTCTCATACAGTTTGCGCAACGCCGGGCGCGCCAGGGAGTAATCCCAGGTGAAGATGGCGTCGGCCTCGTCCTTGACGGTGTGGATGACCTCGTCAACATCGGTGTTCGAGATCGCCAAGATGGCTTCGAGATCGTCGAGTTCGGCGCGACCGATCAGCGCCTCATTCTCCTCGGCGGTCGGACTGTCGGTGATTCGTGAATCTGGCATTGTTCACCCTCCCGGGTCGTCGATGTGCTGGTAGATGTGCTGGTGGATGTGCTGGTGGATGTATTGGTGGATGTGGTCAGTGGTCATTCGGAACGCAGCGGTCACAGAACGCTCGGATGATCGGCGTGAGGAAGCGGCGGGCATCATCACCGTCGGTGAGGTCGACGTTGTCGGACGGCGCGAGGAAGTACGAGATCACGATTCGGGCCAAGACATCGATCAACTGGCGAGCCACCGTCGCATCGAGATGGGGTTCCACCAGCGGTGACAGCACACCACTGGCCATGTTGACGATACGCGGGAGGCCCTCGACGGTCAGCTGCGAGGCCATCTGGCCCGGTTCGGCAGCCAGCAGCGTTGCCAGATGCTCATCGGCGCGCAGCGCCCTCGTCGCCTCGACGACGACCTCGACGAGCAGTTCGCCCAGTTCTGCTGAGGTGTCCACCGAACCGGTCAACTCGGCGAGGAACAGTTCGGTCTCACGCACCCGCAACGCCTCGAAGAGCACGTCTCGCCCACCGGGGAACCATCGGTACAAGGTGGCGCGCGACACTGCGCTGCGAGTGGCGATGTCATCGATGGTCACCTTGGCAACACCCCACTGCTCAATACAGGACTTGGTCGCCTCGAGGACTCGGATCTCGACCGGGGACCAGGACCCACCGCGTGAGCCGGTGACGAGCGATCCAGTGTCGGGTGCGCCAGCCGAGTCGGCAGCGAGCGCGCGGTCATCGCGTGATCGGTCGTTCATGAGCGATCCGGCAT
>SKFX01000057.1 GCA_007117775.1 Ilumatobacteraceae bacterium | reverse complement strand
GAGGCCCCCGACAACACCCGCCAGACCCTGCGCGACTTCAATCGGCCGCGCGGCGACATCATCACCGCCGACGGTGAGGTGGTGGCGCGTTCGGTGCCGACCACTCCGGGAGCCACCCTGCGCTATCAGCGCGACTATCCCCAGGGCGAATTGTTCTCCCATATCACCGGCTACCACTCCTTCGGCCTCGGCTCCACCCAACTCGAGCGGACCCGCTCAGAGGTCCTGGTCGGAACCACCACCGAACAGCAACTCTTGGCTATTCCCGGTCTCATCAGCGGTGAGGCCGACAATGCCGGAGCGATCGAACTGACCCTGCGCGCCGATCTGCAGCGCGAGGCCCGCCGTGCCCTCGGCGACCGTGAAGGCTCGGTGGTGGTCGTCGATGTGCGCACCGGCGCGGTGCTCGCAATGTGGAGCTATCCATCCTTCGATGCCAACCTGCTGGCGAACAACGATTACGACGCAGCATTCGCGGCGATGACCGACTTCACCGCCGATCCGGGTGATCCGCTGCTGGCGAACGCCTATATGCAGCGCTATATGCCCGGATCATCGTTCAAGATCATCACCACCGCACTCGGCCTCGAGGCCGGTCTCATCGACATCGAATCAGCCTGGCCGAACGAATCGGAGTACATCCCGCCCCAGACCGACCGGCCGATCCGCAACTATCGCGGCACCATCTGCGGTGGGGATCTGCGCGAGGTGTTCGCCCGGTCCTGCAATATCCCCTTCGCTCGTCTGGCGGTCGATCTCGGCCCCGAGGCCTTCGCGGACGGCACAGCCCGCTGGGGCATCGGCGAGACGGTCCCGATCGACCTGCCGCGTGCCGCAGCGAGCACCATCGGGCCCACCGATGATCTCGATGAGAATCTGCCGCTGTTGGCGATGCGCGGCTTCGGCGGCAACGAGGTGCAGATGTCGCCATTGCATATGGCGATGGTCGCGGCTGCGGTGGCCAATGACGGTGTGATGATGAAGCCCCATGTCGTCGAGGCCGAACTGGACCGCTCCGGGCGGGTGCTCTCGCGCACCCGCCCCGAGGTGTGGACCACGGTCATGACGCCGGCCGATGCGAGATTGATGACCGAGTTGATGCAGGCCGTGGCCACCGACGGCACGGCGCGTTGCTGTATCGGTCTCGAAGGTGGTGTCCCGGTGGCGGCCAAGACCGGCACCGCCCAACTCAACGCCGAGGGTGAACCCGAACGCTCACATGCCTGGATCGTGGCGTTCGCGCCAGCTGACGATCCGCGGTACGCGGTCGCGGTGATGCTGAAGGGCACCACCGAGGAGATCTCAGCGGGCACCGGTGGCACCCTCGCGGGCCCGATCGCCAAACAGATGCTCGATGCCGCCTTGGCCATCGAACCGGCCGGCCAGCAGGCACCGGGAGAGGCCGGGCCGTGAACACAATCGCCCCAGCGCAGTCGGTAACCTCGCGCATCGGGTCTGAGATGGCCCCGAACCGACGCCCCCGTGGCCACCAAGGCAGGACCTGTGACCGAATCCGATGACGCCGTCGTCGTCAACGACCGCTACCGACTCGAACGACGCGTCGGGCGCGGTGGTATGGCCGATGTCTTCGCAGCCCGCGATCTGCTGCTGAATCGTCAGGTCGCGGTCAAGATCCTGTTCCCCGAATTCGCCGTCGATCCGAATTTCGTGGAGCGTTTCCGCCGCGAGGCCCAGGCCGCCGCCAACCTCACCCATCCGAATATCGTCAACGTCTACGACTGGGGTCGCCAGGACGGCACGTACTTCATCGCCATGGAATACGTCGAGGGGCGCACCCTTGGTGAGATCCTGCGCGCCAACCATCGCCTCGATGCCGATCAGGCCGCCGATATCGCCGGTGAGGTCGCCGCCGCCATGGCCTTCGCGCACTCAGCCGGACTCGTGCACCGCGATATCAAGCCGGCCAACATCCTCATCGGATCCGGTGGCCAGGTGAAAGTGGCCGACTTCGGTATCGCCCGGGCACTCAACTCGGCGACCGAATCCAATCTCACCCAGGCCGGTGCCGTCATGGGAACCGCCGCCTACTTCTCACCCGAACAGGCTCAGGGCGGCCAGCCCGATCCGCGCTCGGATCTGTATTCGCTCGGCATCGTCATGTACGAGATGGTGGCGGGTAAGCCGCCGTTCAGCGGCGACAATCCGGTCTCCATCGCCTATAAGCAGGTCCACGATGCGCCCGAACCGCTGCGCAATCTGGTCCCCGACATCCCCCTCGGCTACGAGGCGATCGTCGCCAAACTGCTGGCCAAGGACCCCGCCGTCCGCTATGCCGATGGCCAGGCGCTACGCGATGATCTGTGGCGGTTCCGCAGCGGTGATGAGGTGGTGGCTCTGCGCGGCCTGCGCGGTCGCGATGATGCCCCGACCACGGTCACCTCGACGCCGACCGGGTCCCCCACGGCTGCGGCCACTCGGGTGCAGCCGACCGCGCCCCGACCATTTCCCGAGCCATCCGGACTCGCGACCACCACCAGCGTCGCCTATCAAGCGCCAGCCGATATGGCACAGTACCCACCGGGAGCTTCGCCCGATGCCGGCTACGCCGACAGCGAGTCCAATCGCACCGGCTGGTATGCGCTGGCGGCCTTCGCGGCGTTGATCGCGCTGATCGTCGGCGGGGTGCTGTTGTTCCAGGCCTTGAGCGGCGGCAGCGATGACGGCGTCGGGATCATCTTGGATGACTACACCAACCAGCCCCTCGAGGCGGTGACCACATCGCTCGATGAATTGGGTCTGCCCTATGACGCCATCGCCGAGGAGAACCCGTTGGTGGCGGAGAACTTCGTGTTCCGCACCGTCCCCGGCGGCGGCACGCTGGTATTCGAGGGAACCGTCATCACCTTGTTCTACAACCCGACCGCTCAATTGGTCCCGGTGCCGACGGTGCGCGGCCTGACACTGTCAGAGGCCCAGCGCGTCCTCGCCGCCGCCGGCTTCCAGGTGAACCCGATCACCGAGGAGAGCGACCTGCCCGAGGGAACGGTGATCCGCACCGACCCCGAGGAAGGCCGATTGGTCCCCCAGGACACGGTGATCACCATCGTGGTCTCCGCAGGCATTTCCCAGGTCGTGATCCCCCAGAGCGTGATCGGCGGCACCGCGGACGCGGCCCGTGCGCTCCTTGAAAGCCCCGAATACGGCCTGCGCGTCGAGACCCGCAACCAGTCCGACCCGTCGGTCCCCGCCGGCTTGGTGATCTCCACCGAACCGGGCCCAACCACCTTCGTTGACCGGGGTTCCACCGTCATCTTGGTGGTGAGTTCCGGGCCCGAGATGGTGGATGTCCCCTCGCTCGAGGGCCTCACCGAGACTCAGGCATTGAACCGGATCCAGAACGCCGGACTGCAGCCGAACCGGCAAACGACCGATCTGCCACCCGGTGATGCGATGAACGGCCGGGTCGTCTCTCAGGACCCGGCGGCAGGATCGTCGATCCAGCGTGGCTCGACGATCACCTTCGTGGTCGGCGTGGCCCAGCAGCCGACCACCACGGTCGCGCCCACCACCACGACGGCCGCGCCCACGACCACGACCACGACCACGACGGTGCCTCCCACCACTGCACCCGACACCCCAGCACCACCCGAACCCGAGGACTGACCGACGCCGATCACTCGGCACGGTTCATTCAGCACGGTTCATTCAGCGCCGACGAAGTTGGCCAATAACGCGTGGCCGGCGTCGGTCAAGATGCTCTCGGGATG
>SKFX01000114.1 GCA_007117775.1 Ilumatobacteraceae bacterium | reverse complement strand
GACGGGCTTCCCGTCGGCGTCCAGGTCATCGGTGACCGATTCGAGGACCTCATCTGTCTCGATATCGCCGAGGAGATCGAACAGGCACTCGGCGCGATCACGCCGATCGATCCGGTCACCGCCACCTGAGATCGCACCGGACCCGCTTGACTGACCGTCATGGCCCGTCGCCTCATCGCGCTCGACCTCCCCGGTGGTCCTGACTTCGTCACCGCGCTGCAACGGGCATTCGACGATGGCGATGCCATCTTGCCGATCGACCAGCGTCTTCCACCATCGGCGCGCCAACGCCTCATCGAACAGCTCCGCCCCGAGATCATCCTGACCCCCGACGGAGCGGTTGCCGCTGGCTCACCGGGGCGGCCGGTCGCAGATGGCGATGCGGTGGTGATCGCCACCAGCGGTACCACCGGGATACCGCGCGGTGTCGTGCTGACCCACGCGGCGATCGAGGCATCCGCAGCAGCATCTTCGATGCGCCTGGGCGTCACCGACGACGATGTCTGGCTGGCATGCCTTCCGCTGTCGCATATCGGAGGTCTCTCGGTGGTGACGCGTGCCCTGTGGCGCGGCCAGCGCGTCATCGTGCATCCCCGCTTCGACGCTGCGGCTGCAGAGGCATCAGGGGCCACCTTGGTGTCACTGGTCGCCACCGCTCTGGGTCGCATCCGGGCCGATCTGTTCCGTCGGATCCTGCTCGGCGGCGGTCCTGGGCCAGAGGACCGACCGACCAACTGCGTGATGACCTACGGGATGACCGAGACCGCGTCGGGCGTGGCCTATGACGGCCTCGCCCTCGACGGTGTCGAGATCCGGACCCGCGAGCGCGGCCTGAGCGAGATCCTCGTCCGTGCTCCGATGCTGTTGCGGGCCTATCGCGGGCCCGATGACGACATCGCTCCCCCCTTGGAGGACGGCTGGTTCCCGACATCGGATCTCGGGACCATCGACGACGACGGCCGACTCCAGGTGGCCGGACGCGCCGGTGATCTGATCATCACCGGAGGTGAGAACGTCTGGCCGGACGCGGTTGAGCGTGTCCTCGCGGCCATGGCTGGGATCGGCGATGTGGCCATCGGCGCCACCGACGACCCCGAATGGGGCCAGGCGGTGACTGCCTATGTGGTTCCCGACCCCAGCCACTGCGGACCGCCGGTCACACTCGCAGACCTCCGCGCTCGGGTGCGCGAACACCTCCCGGCGTTCTGTGCGCCCCGACACCTGATCCACGTGGACGCCATCCCCAGAACGGCCCTCGGCAAGATCGTGAGGGCCCGTCTGTCATCGACGGTCCGACCCGACTCCCACATCTCTGATGCCAGCCCATGACCGTGGCATCGCACCGAGGACCCGCCCTCAGAACACAGCGTCGATCAGCTGGTTGATCACAGAGCGGTCACATCGTCGCCGATGACACTCCGGCACCACCATCGATGACATAGGTCTCGCCGGTGATCCACGACGCGTGATCCGATGCGAGGAACACCGCCAGATTGGCAATGTCAGACGGTTCACCGAGACGGCCGGTGGGGAGCCGGGCTGCGAGGGCATCGCCGTAGTTCTCCACCAGCACCGACGCGAAGTCGGTCTTGACCAGTCCGGGAGCGATCCCCACGACCCGGTTCGGGGCGATCTCACCGGCGAGTTGACGGGTCAGATGGATCAGCGCAGCCTTGGTGAGGTTGTAGACCCCGAGCGATCCCTCGGCGCGCAGACCGCCCACCGAGGCGATGTTGATGACCACACCGGGCCGCTCAGACAGCGCCAGTTCATGAGCGGCTTGAGTCCAGAACAGCGGACCGCGCAGGTTGACCTGGAACGTCTTGTCATAGCGAGCCTCATCGACCCCAAGTGTCGGGCCGATATAAGGATTGGTGGCTGCATTGTTGACCACGATGTCAAGGCCGCCGAAGCGCTCGATCGTGGCCTCCACACAGGCACGTCCCGCCTCGACATCGCCGGCATTGGCAGCGAAGACCGCCGTTTCGCCATCGATCGCCGCAGCAGCTTGCTCGAGCGCCTCCAGCTTGCGCGAACTCAACATGACCTGTGCACCGGCTGCGGCCATCGACGCCGCAATCGCCTGGCCGATACCGCGTGACGCCCCGGTCACGAGTGCCACCTTGTTCTCGAGGGAGATCTGCATCCCGCCACCGTACCCGAGGTGCTCAGCGATGATCGAAGGAGAAGCCGACCGGCGCAGACCCCATCCAGTGGAAGCGTTCGAGCAGATCGCGCTCTGCAGTGCGCATGGTGCGTGCCTCCTGTGGTTCGCCATGGTCATGGCCGACGAGGTGCAACAGGCCATGGACCACCAGCAGCGCCAGTTCATCATCGAGGGTGCCGGCATGGTCTACCGCCTGGTCGCGCGCCACCTCCGGGCAGATGACGATGTCACCGAGCAGCACCGGCTGATCCGCGGGTGGTGCCGGATCAACGTCATGGTCATCGGCGGCGTCGAGCGGAAACGCGAGCACATCGGTTGGCCCGACCGCATCCATGAACTCAGCGTTCAGCGCCGCCATCTCATCGATATCGATGAAACTCAGCGTCAGCTCGCCGCTCAGGCCGAGATGCCTCGCAGCATCCATCGCGAGCGAACACCAACGATCAGCATCGATTGCGACCGCAGACTGTTCATCGGCTACCACCACCACGCAGTGCGACATGGGATCGCCTCAGCCGCCACGTTCATACGCCGCGACGATGTCGGCGACGATGCGGTGGCGGACCACATCACGTCCCGTCAGGTGCACGAAGGCCAGCTGATCGATGCCGGCGAGCACATCTTCGAGGCCGGCGAGACCACTGCGACCGTCGGGGACATCCACCTGGGACCGGTCGCCGGTCACCACGACCTTTGAGCCGAAGCCGATCCGGGTCAAGAACATCTTCATCTGCTCGGGCGTTGTGTTCTGCGCCTCATCCAAGATGATGAAACTGTCATTCAGGGTGCGGCCGCGCATGAACGCCAGCGGGGCCACCTCGACGGTGCCGCGCTCGAGCAGTTTCTGGGCGGTCTCGAGTTCGACCATGTCATAGAGCGCGTCATACAGCGGACGCAGGTACGGATCGATCTTGGCCATCAGGTCACCGGGGAGGAACCCGAGGCGTTCACCGGCCTCGACGGCGGGCCGGGTCAAGATGATGCGCTGGACCTGTTTGGCCTGGAGCGCCTGGACGGCCATCGCTACGGCCAACCAGGACTTGCCGGTGCCGGCCGGGCCGAGACCGAAGGTGATCACATTGGATGCGATCGCCTCCACATACCGCTTCTGACCGGCGGTTTTGGGTCGGATCTGCCGGCCGCGGGCACCGCGCAGGACCCGATGGGTCAACACCTCACTCGGCACCTCATCGGCGAGCACCATCGAGATGATGCGCTCCAGAGCATTGCTGTCAATCGTCTCACCGCTCTGAATCAGACGGATCTGCTCTTGGAAGAGACGCTCGAGTTCCTCAGCACGCGGCCCTCGGATCGAGATCTCATTGCCTCGGGCGCTGATCTGACAATCGGTGAACGCAGCTTCGACCTGACGCAGATGCACATCGCGCGGACCGAGCAGGCTCGACATCACATCGGTGCCGGGGACGACCAGCATCACCGAATCGGTGCCGGTGGTCGTCATCTGGCGGTGACATTCACTGCGTGGAACACCCTCTCAGGCTACCTCAGGCTCGATCCACCGTCGCAGGCTGGCCTCCGGCGAAGCAGAAGCAGCTCTCGTGACCGCGATATGACCGCGATATGACCG
>SKFX01000084.1 GCA_007117775.1 Ilumatobacteraceae bacterium | reverse complement strand
TCTGAGCCGTAGCAGCCGAGCTGTGCGAAGCCGGTGTCATCGAGCAGGATCAGCACCACATTGGGGGGGTCGTCGCCGGCATGCGCCGGTTCATCGAACTGCGGGATCGAGTCGAGGTGGGTGCGTCCGATCTGTGCGCTCATGGTCTGCCCCCGACGACGTCATGGCCGGTGGCGGCGATGACCGCTGCGATCGCCTCGGACCACGCGGCCGCGATCCGGTCGCGCCCGAGGCCGTGGACCTCGATGAACAGTCGATAGCCGGCCACCGATGCGATCGAGTCCACCAGCGCCACACTCGCCGTTGCGTCGGGTGACGGCAGGGCGTCGAGTTCGGGTGCGAACCAGCGCCGGGTCTGGTCGGCCAATTGGCGGCGCAGGCCGATGAGGCGCCTCGCGATGATCGGGGTATCGATCGATCGGCGTTCGGCGAGCGCGACGATCGGCGCGGTGTCGGCGAACAGCGCGAACCGACGCTCCGCGAACGATATGGCCCGCGCCGCCAGCGCAGCCGTCGGGGTCACCGCCGGGTCCACGTCGGGTGGCGCAGGGTCGGTGATCAGGTGCAGATAGCGCTCGGCGAAGCGGTTGAAGGCTTCGAGTTGCATCTCGGTCAGCGTCTCGAAATAACGGAACAGCGATGACAGCGAGATGCCGGCACGCGCCGCCACCTGCTCGGCGGTCGGTGGGGCATGGCCCTCAACGATCAAGTCGAAGGTGGCATCGATGGCGGCCAGGCGGCCGCGCTGGCGTCGGGCGTGACGGCCGTCGACCCTGTCGGGCGGTGCCGCAGCCGGGCGATGCGACGCGGTGAGCAGTTCCATTGCCCGACCATACCGCCGATCAGGGGTGATCTGAGAGTCGAACTGTCAGAAGTTTGACGGGCCGACCTTGGGCTGAGGATCCGGCCCGTGATCGGGCCGAACAGATGACGCGATCGACCCGATGGTCGCTACCGGGGCGCCGATGGTGCCGGGCATCCGGATGCCGGTCACGGTGACGGCGGGTCTTCCTAGCGTCAATCGACCTCAGCGCGATCGCTGAGTGCACCACCACACAGCGTGCATGACCAGCCAGGAGACAGCCATGAACCAAATCGCCGACACCGACATCCCCAATACCGACACCATGAATGAGGCACAGGACCCCCAGATCACCGCTCGACGCCGGCGACGCCTCCTGGCAGCCGCGGTCTCGGTTGCAGTCGCCGGCACGGTCGCAGTTGCCTCGGCGGCCACGCTCGGCGGGATCAACACCACCAGCCTCGGTGCCGATCAGGCGATGATCACCTCATGTGAATCCGATGGGGTCCGCGTCGAGTCCCTGACCCGCTTCGATCCCGCGGCGGAGTCCGGTCGCGGCGCCTATGTCGTGGACCGGGTCAAGGTCAGCGAGATCGCCCGCGCCTGTGACGGTCTGGAGCTGGCGGTGACGCTGGTGGGTGCCTCGGGGGCGTCGCTGTCGGAGGCCACCACCACGCTGAACGCGTCGGGCAATCCGGGCAATCCGAACAATCCGCCGAATCAGGCGTCGATCAACGCGACGCTGCCGGTCACACCGGCCCCGTTGGCCACAGACGTGATCCGAGTTGCCGTCGTCATCACCGGCTGACACCGGGCCCGTCACCCGAGCACCAACCCCAGCGCCGGTCACCGAAGGGGGCGGTCGTCGCTGGTGGCTGGTGCTCCTCGTCGCGGTCGCGTTCGCGCTGTTGGTGGTGGCGATCATGGTGCTGTCGGTGTGGTTCGAGATGCTCATGTTCCCGCTGGTACCCACCGAGACAACACCGGTGATGTCCCAGCAGATACCCCAGTCGGCCCCACCGCAGCTGCGATGACTCGACTCGTCACCTGGGCCCGCCGGGTGGGTCGCATCGCATCGATGACGGTGCTGGTGGCGGTGGTGTTCGCCATCGTGACGCACTGGCCGATGGCCTTCGGCGGCTCAACACAGCTGGTATGGGTCTCGGGTGACTCGATGGAGCCGACCTATCAGGCACGTGATCTGGTGGTGGTGCGCGCCGCCGACGACTACGGCGTCGGCGATGTGGTCATGTATCCGATTCCGAACGGCCGAGCCGGCGAGGGGATCTTGATCATCCACCGCATCGTCGGGATCCTCGATGGCGGCGTACCTGATGACGCAGCCCCGCCCCGCTATGTCACTCGCGGTGATAACCGCGCCAGTGACGATCCGTGGGAGCCGACCACCGACGACATCGTCGGTGCCGTTGCCTACCGCGTTCCCTTCGGGCCCATCTCTCCAGCGTGGGTGATGGTTGCACTGTCGCCGATGGTGCTGGCGATGGTGCTCGGTGCTCTTGCAGCCGCGCTGGTGTGGTCCTGGCTGTCGCCGACACCGCGACGGGTACCGCCGGTCACCGATCCTGGTGCAGGCGCATGGCCAGCACCGCAGCCTCGGTGCGCGAACTCACCGACAGCTTGCGCAGGATCGCCGACACATTGCTCTTCACCGTCGATTCGGCCAGATGCACCCGACCGGCGATAGCGCGGTTGGTGAGCCCGTCGCAGAGATGGCTGAGGATCTCGCGTTCGACGGCGTTGAGCGCATCGAGCGGCGATGCGCGTCGCAGTTCGGGATGGCGCAGATCGTCGATCAGCCCGGCGGTGAGTTCGGCATCGAACGCCGGCCGTCCGGCCGCCACCGATTCGATCGCTTCGAACAACGCGCCGAGGTGACTGGACTTGCGCACGAAGCCTGACGCCCCGGCGCGCACCGCATCGCGCACCGTGGAGCGATCGTCGAGGGCGGTCAGCATCACACATGCCGGCGCCGGCATCGAGCGAACGATCGCCGCGCACAGCTCGATCCCGCTGACCTCGGCGAGGCGGACGTCAAGCACGGCGACATCAGGTGGTTGTTCCCGGATCATCTCGAGGGCCACGCCCGCGGTATCGGCGCTGGCGAGCACCTCGAAGTGCGGTTGGGCGTCGAGTGCGTCGCAGAGCGCGGTGCGGACCATGTCGTGGTCGTCGACCACCATGATCGAGATCGGCGCGGGGGTGCGGGGCGCAACACTGGTCATCGCGATGGGACGGTCCTTGTCTGATCGGGGGCGCTGGAACTTGTAGAGCACGGTAGGGGTGCCGCGAAAGGAATTCGGGGCCGAATGTCAAGGAACAATCCTCCAGATGGCAAACTGCGGACATGGGACGCCACAGCAAGACTCTGTTCGACGCGCCGTCGGGCGCGAAGACTCCGGTGCGACATTGGTTCGCGCTCATTGCCGTCGCCGGCCTGATCACCGCTGCATGCGGGTCGGATTCGGAGTCTGGTGCTGACGCTGTCAGCGGCGCGATCGCTCAGGCCGGCGCCGACGAGGTGACCGACACCGATGACGTTGCCGATGATGTCGCACTCGACGAGGCCGTCGCCGATCATGCCGATGACGCGGCCGAATCCGATCCGATGGTGTCGCAGGGTACTGAAGTCTTCGAATCGGTCGCCGATCAGGTGGCCGCCGCGGTGGACGTCTGGATGGCCGAGACCGGTGCGCCGGCGGTGACGCTGGCGCTCACGCTCGACGAGTCGGTGCTCGGCGGTGGCGAGTGGGCCATGGCCGCCGGGTTCGCCGATCTCGCAGCAGGCCGTGAGGTCACCACCGATGACCTGTTCCGCTTCGGCAGTATCACCAAGCCGATGACCTCGACATTGATCCTGCAGTTGGTGGAGCAGGGCCTCGTCGAACTCGATGAGCCCGTCGCGTCCTATCTCGGCGATGACTGGATCGAGGGCTACGTCCTCGACGGGGTGGACTACGGCCCGCTCGTCACCGTCCGCCAGATCCTCGATCACACCGACGGGTTCGCCGAATTCGCCTTCGATCCGGGCTTCTATGCGCTCGTCGCGGATCGTCTCGACACCGCGCTCGATCCGCGCGAGGTCGTTGCGTGGGCGGCCGAGCGCGGCCCGCAGTTCGTGCCCGGCACCGACTACAACTACAACACCGTCGGCCATATCGTCGCCGGCCTCATCATCGAGGAACTCACCGGCCAGGACGCGGCGGTGGTGCTCGAGGAACGACTGTTCGTGCCCGCCGGTGCCGTCGACGCCTATCTGCCCCCGACCCAAGAGCCGCCGGTCGACACCGTCAACGGCTACGTCGAGGGGTTGTTGAAGATCGCGATCCAGTCGATCGCCGGTGACACCGCCTCCAGCGATGAGGCCCAGGTGGGGGACTTCCTTGACATCTCTGTGGCACCCCAGGCGGTACTGCGCTCAGCGGGATGGACCGGTGGCGGTATCGAGGCCACCGCCACCTCGGTGGCGCGGGCGTTCTCGCAGATGTTCGATCCGATGACGCTGAGCCCCGAAACCGTCGAAGCGTTCACCACCCCGTGGGACGGTGAGGCCACCGGTTATGGCCTCGGCATCAACCGCGCGGACACCGAGGGCTATGTCACCTACTCACATGGTGGTGGGGTGCCCGGGTTCCGCTCCGATGCGGTGTATGTCCCCGAGTTGGGCCTCACACTGGCGACATCGGCGAACCTGGTTCAGGTCACCCCCGATATCGGAGCGCTGTCAGCAGCGGTACTGGCGGTGGTCACCAAGGCCGTCTCCGACGCGATCGACAGCTGAGCGCCTCAGCGGATCGTGTCAGGTGGCCAGTGAGCCGCCGTAGATCTGCCAGGCGAGCACCGACTTGGCGCCGAGGCTGAGCACCAGATAGGCCTTCTCGCCGAACGCGTAGCTGCGCCACGCACCGACCCCTCGATACTGCAGCCACTGGTTCAGGCCGAACGAGAAGAAGAACGCCAGCTGCGCGAAGAAGATCCCGTAGACGAACCCGGGGACCTCATCGGCACCGATGATGTTGACGGCGATCGCCAACCACGGAGCGAGGCCCACCAGGGTGCCGAACCAGAACGGCACCATGGTGGTGCGGGTGCGTCCGGGCGGGTTCATGCGCTCTTGGATCCAGCCGAACAGGATCATCGCCACATTCGCCCCGGCGACGGCGATCACGCCGGTGATATCGGTGATCCCGGAGTACGCGGCGATCATCAGCACCATCAGCGTCGCACTGAACGAGTACTCGACCCAGCGGAAGCGGTTGATCCCGCCGGCCAGGTCGGCCTCGTAGCGACGCCGGCCGACCGTGGCGGTGATCAGATGGTCGAGGGCCGCCAACAGCAGGAACGCGGCGATCGCGAACCCGATGCGCACATCGAACAACGTCTCGGGTGCAGCGAGCCGTGTTCCAGGAGGCCCCTGGGGATAGGTGGCGGTGATCGTGATCGCGAAACTGCTCGCCAACACCAGAATTGCGACCGCCTGCAGGCCGTGCAGCACCGTCAAGCCGATGTTCCAGCGGAACAGGCCCTTCAGGTACTCCGGTGTCACGCCGGTGGCGGTGGTCGATGGTTCGGAAATGGTCATCGTTCCTGTTTAGTCCAGATCGGCTCCGAATCAAGACCGACGCTCAGCGCGGCCAGTGCCCGAGGAACCAATTCGCTGCAGTGTTGGCGACCCGCTCGAGTGCCCCGGGCTCGCTGAACAGATGCGATGCCCCCGGCACCACCACCAGGTCTGATCCGTCGGGCAGCGCGTCCATCGCCTTCTGGTTGATGGTCAGAACCCACTCGTCGTGGCCACCGACGATCATCAGCACCGGCTGTGCCAGATCCCGCAGCTGATCGGCTGCCAGATCGACCCGTCCACCGCGGCTGACCACCGTCGTGATCGCCGGATCGTCAGCGGTGGCCCGCAACGCTGCGGCCGCACCGGTGCTCCCGCCGAACAGTGCGATCGGCAGGTGGCCGACCTCGGTCGAGCGGAGGTGCGCACAGATCGCCGCGGTGCGGTCGGCCAACAGTGCAATGTCGAAGGAGCGCTCGGCGTCGGCCTGTTCGGTCATGCTCAACAGATCCACCAACACGGTGCCGATGCCATGACGGTGGAAGACCTCGGCGACGCTGTGGTTGCGTGGGCTCATCCGACCGCTGCCCGATCCGTGGACGAAGACCACCACCCCGGTCGCACCGGCGGGCACGTTCAGCCAGCCGATCAGCGGTTCACCGTCGGTGCCGGCGTGTTCAGCTTTGATCGTGATCTCGATGTCGAGATCGTACTCGGCGGCGCTGCCGTGGCCGAGCACCGCCACCGGGTTGCCGGCAACGTCGGGGTTCCCAGGGTGCTCAGGGCGCTCCATCTCAGCCGACATCACCAGATCGCCCGGCGATCCCATGGTGGCGCGGGCTTCGGTGAGATCGCGCAGCATCTCGGCATCGGCGACCGCGGGAAAGTCGCGGTACCACTGGCCCACGGCCATGAAGTCCTCGGGTGTGTAACAGCTCAGGTACGCGTCGGCGGCGTCGCCGAAGCCGAGTTTCCATCCCGGTGGTGCCACGGGTACCGCCACGGTGATCCGGCTCGGGGCATGGGCGCGCACCACTCGACATGCCGCCAACAGCGTCGATCCGGTGGCCACACCATCATCGACGATCACCACCGAGCGGCCGGTCAACCCGATCGGTGGCAGTACCGAGCGGATCTGGTACTCGCGTTGTTGCACCTCGGCGCGTTCATGACGTTCGAGATCGCGCAGTTGATCGGCGCTGACACCGAACTGTCGGGTCATCTGTTCGCTGATGACGGTGATTCCGCCCTCGCCGACGGCACCGATCGCCAGTTCGCGTCGGCCCGGCGCGCCGAGCTTGCGGACGATCGCCACATCGAGTGCGATGCCGAATCGGCGCGCCACCGCCGCTGCGACGGGCACACCGCCGCGCGGGATCGCCACGACGACGGTGTTGGGATCCAGCGCACCGAGTCGATCCGCCAAGAGTTCACCGGCCTCGGCACGGTCCGTGAACAGCCAGCCGCCGGTCTCATCAAGTCGGTCCTCGACCCGGTCTTCCTCGGTGGTGGTCGGTTCGTCGCGATGGCGTGTCCTGCGCAGCATGTCGTCCAGTGTGGGGCCGGTCCCGCTGGCGTGTCCGGGCCGATCGTCCCTACGCTGCGGGGCGATGAGCATGCAGATCGCCCCTGAGGATCTCGCCGAAGCACTGGTCGATCGGCCGTTCGGGTATCTGTTGACCATCGGCGACGATGGTCGGCCGCGCGCCATCGCGCTGGTGCCGATCCTCGATCATGGGACGGTGTCGCTCGTGTTCTCGCTCGGGTCCGCCGGCACCCTCGCTGCGGCTGCGCAGCGGCCACAGGTCTCGGTGCTGTTCGCTCCGGTCGACAATGACCCCTACAGCATCATCGTCGACGGCGATGCCGTCGTGGACGAAGCCGCTGGCACCGTCTCGGTGCGGGTGGCGCGAGCCGTGCGCCATCGCCCAGCACCGGGTGCCTGAGCGGTCGCGGCGCGAACGAGTCCGTTCGTCGGGTTGACGAAAGTAGTCATGTCGCTCATGATTAACTTCTACGAGAAGGGGCCCGATGGGTATGAGACAGACATGGTGTCGAGGGATCATTGCGCTGGTCGGCGCCGCAGCGATGGTGGCGATCTCGGGATGCGGTTCGGCATCGGATCGCTTGACCGAGGAGTTGATCGAGCGGGCGTCAGGCGGCGAGGTCGAGATCGACCGCGACGGTGAGCGGATCATCATCAGCGACGATGAGGGTGGTGTCGTGATCGATAGCGACGGTGAGACGATCACCTTCGAGACCGACGACGGCACCGCCCAGTTCCGGTCAAGCGGCGACCTGCCGGCTGAATGGGCTGCGGTGATCGAGGTGTTCCCGGGTGCCGAGGTGCTCGGGGTGTTCGAATTCACCGAGGGGGACGTCAAGAGCCAGAAGGTCTCGATGGTGATCGATGACCGCCTCGATCAGGTCCTCGAGTTCTACGACCGAACCCTGACCGCGGCCGGCTTCACCGAGACCTCCCGGCTCGCCTCATCGAGCGATGGCGATGGTTTCGCCCAGATCATGTACGGGCGCGATGACCAGTCGGTGGTCATGATCGCGTCGGACAATGACGGAAGCGTCGACCTCAGCATCGCGCTGATGGGCTGAGTCGCCTCGCTGCGAGCGGCGACGATCAGGCACTGGCGACCTGCAACTCGGTCGACAGCTGGCAGTGACGCCACGCCAGCGGTGGCACGCAGGTGTGGCTGAATCAGGTCATGGACCGGGCGCCCATCGGTCTCGTCGGGGCCGACCAGCACCGCGTGGAGTGCCTCGCCGGGTTCGCCGACGACCTTGACCTCCTCGGGCTGCTCAGTTATCGCCTTGAGGAATACGTCGCTCACGACAAGCAGGGTGCTTGTCGTCAATCCAGCATCGCTACCCCCGCCAACGCATCCGCTAGGCGGGTGCCGAGCGCCCCGGGCGCCAGGCCCGGCCAGGCATTGGCCTCGAGTACCACCGCTCGGCCGACGTGCTCGATGACATCGATCCCTCCGAAGTCAAGACCAAGTGCTCGTGCCGCGGCTCGACCGGCCTCAGCGATCTCCGGCACCTCGTCAGGATCGATGTCGGTGTGCTCAATTTCGCCGCGGTTGGTGAGGAAACTCTGGCCAAGGGCGCGGCGACGGGTGATCGACACCACCTGACCGGCAGCCACCACCACCCGGTAGTCGATGCCGGCGGAACTCGCCAGAGGCTGCACCACCTGATGATCAACCATCTTGTCGATGAGTGCACGACCTGAATGGAGCGAGTGTGCAGCGTCAGCGAGCGTCGGGTGCTGTTCCACACCTCGAGCCTTTGAGCCCCGTGCCGGCTTGATGACGGTCTCATGATTCCTCAGTGCCAGCGACTCTGCACTGACACCCTCTCCGGCCACGACGGCAGCCGTCGGCAATACCGGCACACCGGCGGCTGCCAGCAGCTGGGTGGTGACAACCTTGTCGGCACAGGCATCGATGGCAGCGATACCCGGAACGATTCGTGCGCCATGGCGTTCGAGTACCTCGCATATCTGGCGGATGAGCGGCCATGCGCGGTTGACCCCGCGAGGCAAGACCGCAAGTCCGAGTCCCGACAGTTGGTTGCCGTCGAGCAGCACTCGGTCTGCCCGATCAGATTCGATCAACAGTGTGAGGCGGGAAGGCGCAATGAGGTCCGCACGGACGCTGAGCTGTCTCGCTGCCGTGAGCAACACTGTGTGATCACTGGCGAGGCGTTCGGGGTATCCGATGATCAGGAACTGTTGTGGGGTCGCCATGATCAGCCAAACTAGATCCATGGCACGACTCTTCGTTGCCGTGCGCCCTGATGACGAAACGTGCCGGGTGCTTGATGAGGTCCTTGGAGTACCGCGACCCAGCGTTGACGGAGTCCGCTGGGTGCCGCCAGATCAATGGCACGTGACCCTTCGGTTCTGGGCTGATGCTGATCCAGCGCCGATCATCGACGCGCTTGACACGGTGCAGTTCCCAACGGTGTCGGTGATGCTCGGCCCGGTGATCTCGCGGCTGGGCCGCACTGCTGTCGTCGTTCCGGCGGCCGGCGCTGAGCCTCTGGCTGAAATGGTTGCCTCAGCGATCGGCGTTGCGGATCCGAGACCGTTCAACGGCCATCTCACGGTGGCGCGCCTACGCCATCGAGCTGCCTGCGGGATTGCCGGTGGGCGCTTGACAAGCACGTTCATCGTGTCAGTGGTGGAACTGGTGCGCAGCGAACTTTCGTCATCGGGTGCCATTCACAGCTCGGTGGCCCGCTGGTCGACGATCAGCGAATCCTGACCATGATCTCAGGGTCAGGGTCGGCCCCTGAGAGTGCCCGGCCGATCTGGGTGACGGCGTCGACGAGTCGCGGTCCGGGCCGCACCGTGTAGCCGTTGGCATCGATCGCCCAGACCTCGGCGCTGGATGGAAGCAGAGGCAGCGCGTCGGTGGCCATCGACACCGCATCATTGAGACCGAACCCGCACGGCGCCACGATCACCACCTCGGGATCCGCAGCGCTGATCGCGTCCCAGGTGGTCTCGACCGAGCGTTCGCCGGGTGCAGCGAGCACTGCGTCGGCACCCGCAGCGGTGATCAGATCGGGCACCCAGTGGCCGGCCAGGAACGGAGGGTCAGGCCACTCCAGGATGAACGCCCGCCGACCGGCAGCACCGTTGGTCTGTGCCGCACGAAGCTGCGCGAACAACTCGGTGGTTAGTGCTCGGGCTTCGTCGGAAGCGCCGATCGCTTCGCCGACGGTGGTGATGGTGTCGATCACCTCGCCGAGACGATGCGGATCCAAAGAGATGACCTGCGCGTTGCAGCCGATCTGGTTGAGATGGGTCATTGCAGCATCGACGTCACCGGCTGGGAGTGCGCAGACCCGACACAGATCCTGGGTCAGGATCACGTCTGGCGCGGCCTGTGTGAGTGCTCGTTCATCGAGGTGGTACATCGGCGCGCCACTGGCGGCGAGCTCACGAACCATTGTGTCGATTTCCGCTGCAGTCTTGTCAGTGGTGGTGAGGCCGTGGACGATGACGGGACAGTGTTCGGTGATACCTGCGGGAGTGTCGCACTCGAAGGTGACACCGACCAGACCATCGGCGCGGCCGAGCGCTGCGACGATCTCGGTGGCCGACGGCAGCAGTGACGCAATCCGCATCCCAACACGGTACCGCTGGCTGGTCAGTGTGAGCCCCACTCGGTACGGTGGGACTGTGGAAATTTCCGAGGCCCCCGTCGATACCGTCTCGGTTGAGTCCGGCCCGGTCGGGTGGGCGTCGATGCTGGCGTGGGGCCGGCGACGTTGGCTGGTTGCGCTCGGTGCGGCTGGTGTCATCACCTTGGCGATTGGTCTGCCGACCGATGTGATTCCGAATCCGGTGTTCGGTCGTCCGATCCCGGTGACGTGGTGGTCGTATCCGGTGCTGGCGATCACCGCTGTCTTGGGTGGGCTCTTGGCTGCGACCTATGTGCGTGACCGCTCGGTCGTCGAACATCTAGATCGACCTGGCCGAGTCGGCGGTATCGGCGGTCTGTTGTCCTTCTTCGCCGTGGGATGCCCGGTGTGCAACAAGTTGGTGGTCGTGGCGCTCGGTACCACCGGAGCTCGCCAGTGGTTCGAGCCGCTGCAGCCGATCCTGGCGGTGGCATCGATCTTGCTGCTGTTCGTCGCACTTCGGTATCGGCTGCGCGCGTCCGGCGTCTGTGCCGTGCCAGCCTCAGTTTCGTAACCTCAAAGGCTTGACGATCGAACACATGTTCGCTACACTCGGGGCATGGCGGACGTAACAGAGCGGACCCGAACCTCGGGGGACAGCGACCAGGCGCTGGCAGTCCTCACGACGTTGATCGAGCTGCGTGAGATCGCTCGGGTCGCGCAAGCCGCCTCGTTCGATGTGCCGACCGACACCGATGCTGATGCAGCACTCGAACAATTGCTTGTCGCTGTCGATCGGATGGCAACGATGCTCTCACCATCGTCGGAGCAACTCGATGAATTGACCGAGGCACAGCTGAACCGGTTGGTCTGCTCGCTGGTCGAGGCCGGTGGCCGGCTTGAGGGCCTCAGTGCATTGGTCAGCCAGCGCTGGGATGTCTCTGAGACCTGGAAGAAAGACGGATCACGCAAGCCCACCGGACGCTTGGCTCGAGACACACATCGCTGCAGCCGTGACGCTCATCGAACGATCAAGCGCGGGCACGCGCTGGCCGAGATGCCCGTCACCGCCGAAGCACTCTTGAAGGGCCGCATTGGCGTGGGTTCAGCTGATCTGCTGATCCAGACACGTGGGCGTGCACGCAAGCGGGCCCATGGCCTTGAGATCTTCAGGCGAGACGAAGAGACGTTGGTCGGCTTCTGCGCGACACTACGCTACGAAGACGCGGTCGTGGCACTCGACTACTGGCTGTCGTTTCTCGACGAAGGTATCGACGAGTGTGAGCAGGACAAGCACCGGCGGAGTCGACGCTTCGGAACGTCATCGGGCGCCGATCAGATGACCCAGCTGTTTGGCAAGCTCGACAAGGTCAATGCCGAGATCTTCACGAACGAACTCGACCGGCTCTCAATGAAGATGCTCCACCTCGATCGTGCCAGCGGGTCGTCTCGGACGCCCGCTCAGCGTCGAGCCGACGCTCTGGTGATGATGGCGATGCGGTCGCGGACCCTGGCAGACAATCCGGCTCAACGCCGGATCCGCCCAGCTCCGCTTCTATCAATCATCGTCGGCGACGAAGCTTTCTCACGTGTGTGCCAGCTAGCGACAGGCAAACGGATCGCCCCGGGTCTCGTTGTGCCGTTGCTCTCCGAGGCGCAGATCGAGACCTTCATCTATGGCGGTCACAAGCGTCTGATCGCTGCCAGCAACAAACGGTTCTTCACCGGTGCCCTCAGACGGGCCATTGAGATCCGAGATCAGCGCTGCACACACCCGTCAGGGTGCGATGTGAGCGCTGAATGGTGCGATATCGATCACATCGTCCCGCATGCCGATGATGGGCCAACGGTGTTTGAGAACGGTCGGGTGCGTTGTGCCACACACAATCGTCGTCACGGCCGACTCGGGTGATTACCCACCGGTCTTCGTGAAGTGGATCACGCAGTTCCAGGTCAGCACTTCTCGTGCTGCGGGGATTGAGCAAATGAATCGGAACTGTGGCCAGTAGCGCGGTTCGACTCGGGTGATCTCCACGTTCGGTACCGTGCGCATCTTCTTGAGTGTCGCTCCGATGTGGACGGCGAAGAGCCCTTCGCCGTATCGGTTGGTGCGCGGTGGCCCGTTTCGTCGTTCATACAGTCTCGGGCCCCAGTTCGGCCCGAGATACTGATACGGGTTCATATCGTGGCCGCCGTGGGGTGAATACCAGTTGGTCCAACTGACATAACCCCAGCCGCCGGGCCGCAGCACTCTCGCCAGTTCGTTCAGCACCCCGTGGGTGTCAGCAGCGTGTTCGAGCAGATTTGAGCAGAACACCCCGTCGAAGCGGTCATCTTCGAACGGCATCGCCGCGGCGTCACAGCGCAGCAGTCCCGGTGTCGGCGGGGTGCGCAGTGTCAATGCCGCCTGATCGCCGTCGAGACCGATGACGGTGGCGCCGCGGTTGCGCAGTTCCTCCACATACCAGCCGGGCCCGCAACCGGCATCGAGGATCTGGGTGCCAGTGACGCGGTGGCGCTGTTCGAGTTCATCGGCGGTCGAGACCGCCATGGCACGGTAGAACGGTTCGGGGTCGGTCGGTTCGTTCTTGAACAGCGACCACATGTGGCGCATGTGGCGGACACGGTCGAGAGCGGCGGGCATCACCGAGTGACGATAGTGGCCGAGGTGTGCACCAGGGCGCGCAGTGCCTCGGCGATCTCGGCGCGCACCGGCGCACCGGAGATCACGACATCGACCATGCCGAGCGACGTGTGGGTGTGGCCGCGACCGAAGATCTGCGTCACCGGCACGCCGGCAGCGGCTATCGCCTCGGCATAGGCGATGCCCTCATCGCGCAGGGGGTCGAACTCACAGGCGATCACCACCGCCGGTGGCAGGCCGGCCAAGTCCGGGTTGCGCAGCGGCGCGGCCCGGACGTCGTGGCGCTGGTCCGGATCGGCGTAGTGGTTCCAGAACCACTCCATCAGCGACGTGGTCAACAGATACCCCTCACCGTTGTCGGT
>SKFX01000059.1 GCA_007117775.1 Ilumatobacteraceae bacterium | reverse complement strand
TCGGGCTCTGCAGCTGGCTCGGGCTCTGCAGCTGGCTCAGCCTCGAGCGTCGGCACGGCTTCGACCG
Source organism: Ilumatobacteraceae bacterium (assembly GCA_007117775.1). Classification (GTDB taxonomy): domain Bacteria; phylum Actinomycetota; class Acidimicrobiia; order Acidimicrobiales; family Ilumatobacteraceae; genus CSBr16-110. The sequence goes on along the minus strand of SKFX01000059.1, from coordinate 13,523 downwards.
CGCCATCGACCTCAGCGACCGGAGCCACCTCACCGGCACTCTCATTGGCGTATTCAGCCCAGGCCGCCTCGACCTCATCTGGGTCGCCAGCGGTCCAGTTGCCGTGCTCGTCCACCTCGAAGTGCTCGCGGTACTCCTCAGCGAGTTCTCCACCCTCAGCGGCCTGCTTGATGGACAGGCTGATACGACGGCGCTGCAGATCCAGATCGATGATCTTCACCCACAGTTCCTCGCCGGGGGTCACGACGAGTTCGGGTGAATCGACATGATGGGCCGACATCTCCGAGATGTGCACCAAGCCCTCGATCCCGTCACCGACCTGTACGAACGCTCCGAACTGCACCAGCTTGGTGACACGACCGTAGACCAGCTGGCCCACCTCGTGACCCTCGGCGAACTCCTGCCAGGGATCGGCCTGAGTCGCCTTGAGCGAGAGCGAGATGCGCTCGCGGCTGAAGTCGACGTCGAGCACCTGCACCTTGACCGGATCGCCGACCTGCACCACCGAGCCCGGATGATCGACGTGCTTCCAGGACAATTCGCTGACATGGATGAGTCCGTCCATCCCACCGAGATCGACGAAGGCGCCGAAGCTGACGACCGAGGAGACGGTTCCCTCGCGCACCTCGCCGACCTTGAGGTTGGTGAGGAACGAATCGCGGGTCTCTTTCTGGGTCTCTTCGAGATAGGCCCGTCGCGACAGCACCACATTGTTGCGATTCTTGTCCAGCTCGATGATCTTGGCGTGCACGGTCTGGCCGATATACGGCGCCAGATCGCGGACCCGGCGCAGCTCAACGAGCGAGGCCGGCAGAAAGCCGCGCAAACCGATATCGACGATCAGGCCACCCTTGACCACCTCGATGACCGGCCCGTGCACGATCTCGTCGCGCTCCTTCTTGGCTTCGATATCACCCCACGCCCGCTCATACTGGGCACGCTTCTTGGAGAGGACCAGACGGCCCTCCTTGTCCTCTTTGGTCAGCACGAGGGCCTCGATGGACTCACCGAGCTCGACCACCTCAGCGGGATTGACATCGTTGCGGATGCTCAATTCACGCGACGGGATGACACCTTCGGACTTGTAGCCGATATCGAGCAGCACTTCATCACGATCGATCTTGACGACCGTGCCGTTGACCATCTGACCATCTTCGACTTCGACGATGGTGCCATCGATGGCTTCTTCGAATGACATCCCGAGATCATCGGACGTCACTTGGCGGGGTGTGTAGTTGCCCTCCTCGTCGAAAGAACCCATCGGGCTCGATTCTTCGGAGGTTGCGGGGCTGAGAGAGGTGTCGGACAAGGGATTGATCTGCTTTCGAGGGACTGGAAATGGAAGACTTCGCATGCTAACAGTGAGTTTCGGCGGTCAACTACGCCGACGGTCTCAGAACATTGCGATGAGGGCATCGGTCTCAGAGCGGCCGTTCGGCGATCACCAGATGTTCGGGCCGCTCTGTCGACGCCGGTTCCCGACCATAGTCTCCCGGCTCGACTCCACTGATCGATCGCACGTTGAGCCCGGCACGTTCGAAGAGCAGACGCAGTTCACGCGGTGTGTAGCAGCCGGTCCACAGGTCGACTTGATGACGTCCGCCATGCTCATCGCGGATCTCGGTGAGTTCATGGGAAACACCGGCATCGGCATCGAAGGTCGCCTCCGTGTGGTACCTGACGGCGAAATAGGCGTTGAAGGCACTGAGAGCAACGCGTCCTCCCGGCCGGACGCAGCGAGCGATCCCTGTCAGTACCCGTTCATCGTCACCATCGACTCGCATCATGCCGAAAGCCCCCTGACACAGGCAGATCACCGCATCGAAGCGATCGTGCAGATCGCTGCGCTCGACGAGGTCGCGGGCATCAAGACGCTCGAAGGTGGCGCCTGCAGGTGCGTCTGTAACGGCGAGTTCGATGAAGCGGTTGCTGATGTCGATGCCGTGGACCGCCACACCATCGCCGGCGAGGCGATGGGCGTGGCGTCCGGGACCACATCCGATATCGAGCACCCGGTCACCGGGTTCGAGGTCGAGCACATCGCTGAGGTGGGCACACTCCTGTTCGGTGCCGAGGGTGAACGTATACCGCAGATAGGCCGAACCGAGCCGCGTCGCGATCGGCTCGAACCAATGATCGGGCGCGTCAGGATTTGGCATCGGCCCAGGTCCGGCCCCAGGCGAGGTTCACCTCGAGGGGAACATCGAGATCGGCGGCTGCCCGCATATTGTCGACCACGAGCTCTTCGAGTCGATCATGTTCGTGCGGCGGCACCTCGAGCAGCACCTCGTCATGGACCTGCAGGATCAGCCGACTGTCAAGGCCCGAGTTCTCGATCGCCTCATCGATACGGATCAGCGCCACCTTGAACAGGTCGGCCGCGAGCCCCTGGATCCCGGCGTTCATAGCTTGGCGCTCGCCGGCCTGTCGGACTCGGAAATTCGAGTTGGACAACTCAGGGATCGGTCGACGGCGGCCGAACAGGGTCTCGGTGTAGCCGCGCTCGCGAGCCTCAGCAACCGTTCGGTCCATGTACTGCTTCACCGAGGGGAAGGCCTCGAAATAGGCATCGAGGATGACGGCGGCCTCATCGTTCCCGATGCCGAGGCGCTGAGCGAGGCCGTAGGCCTCCATCCCGTAGGCGAGACCGTAGGAGACCATCTTGGCCTTGGAACGCTGGTCCACGGTGACGGCATCGGGCTCCACTTCGAACACCCGCGACGCGGTTGCGTTGTGGATGTCGATACCCGAGGTGAACGCTTCGATCAGCCCCGGATCTTGTGCCAGATGTGCGATACAGCGAAGCTCGATCTGGTTGTAATCCGCCACCAGCAGTTCGGTGCCTTCGGCCGGGATGAACGCTGTGCGGAACTGTCGACCCTCCTCGCTGCGCACCGGGATGTTGTGCAAGTTGGGCTGATCAGAACTCAACCGCCCGGTGCGCGCCACCGTCTGGTTGAACGTGGCATGGATCCGCTCATCGTCTCCGACCTCATGCAGTAGGCCCTCGGCGTAGGTGCCGCGCAGTTTCTCGACCTCTCGGTGACGCAGCAGGGGCTCGATGAATTCGGGCCACTGATCGCGCAGCTTCTCGAGCGTCGCTGCATCGGTGGAGTATCCGGTCTTGGTCTTCTTCCCCGGTGTCAGGCCGCGCTCGTCATAGAGCAGTTCGCGCAACTGCACCGGCGAGTTCGGATTCAGCTCGGCGCGTCCCGATACCGAACGCAACTCCGCTGCGAGCTGTTCGACCTCTGCACTCAATCGCTCGTTGATCTCTCTCAGCGTCGCCACGTCCACCCCGACGCCGATGTGCTCCATCTTGGCGAGGATCCGGATCAGCGGGTTCTCGATCGTGCGGTACAGCTCAGCGAGGCCCTGCGCCTGCAGCGCCGCCGACAGCGGCTCGGCCAGAACAGAGACCGCCAGCGCGCTCGACCCGGCTCGATCCCGCCCTGCACCACCGGCACCGTCGAGGTCGAGTTGGCCCGATGGAGCGCCGGATCCTCCGGCGAGTTCATACTCGGTGTGGGCCGACAACAGTTCGGCGACCCCATAGGCACTCTGTCCCGGATCCAGGAGATATCCGACGATCGCCGTGTCGAGCACGGCGCCGCGCAGATCGATCCCCCTCGCGAGCAGCGAGCGCATCAACGCCTTGAGGTCATGGCCGCGGACGCGACCATGAGCGCTCAGCACCTCGGCCAGATCATCGCGGCCGAGATCGCCGGCATCGAGCCACATCACTTCGGCGGAGGCTGCATCGACCACCACTGCGATGCCCTCGAGCTCACTCCGTCCCGGATCGCCGACCCACGAACCGGCCATATCGAGCACCTCGAGTCCTGCGAGCACCTCGACGGAGGAGTCCATGAATTCGGGCGCAAGGGTCTGCGCCTCGGTGGCAGCCACCTGGTCACCGAGGTCGATCACATCGCCGAGACGGCCCGCCAAGGACCGGATCTCGAGGAAATCGAAGAGTCGGCGAACCTCATCGGCGCGCGGTGCGGGCTGGAGGCGGTCCAGATCGACGCCGTCGAGCGGAGCGTCGCGGTGCAGGAGCATGAGCTCGTGATTGAGACGCGCCCGCCCCTCGTGCTCGGCCAACGACGCTCGCAACTTCGGCGTCTGTTCATCGAGGTGGGCGAAGATCCCTTCGAGACCGCCATAGCGAGTGATCAATTTGGCAGCGGTCTTCTCTCCGACCCCGGGCACACCGGGCAGGTTGTCGCTCGGGTCTCCCCGCAACGCGGCATATTCGGGATACTGCTGCGGCGTGACTCCGGTGCGCTCTGCGATACCGGCCTCGTCGTAGAGCGCATAGTCGCTGACGCCACGCTTGTTGTACATGACCTTGATCCACGGATCACTCACCAGCTGGTAACTATCGCGATCGCCGGTCACGATGACGACGCGGCGCTGGCGCTCGGCGAGAGCGGTGGCCGCCGACGCGATGAGGTCGTCGGCTTCCCATCCGGGGGCATCGACGGTGACGATGCCGAGCGCGTCAAGCACCTCTCGCACCAGGCCGAGCTGCTGGCGCAAGATATCGGGGGCTGATTCACGCTGCGCCTTGTACTCGGGTTCGCGCTCATGGCGGAACGTCGGCTCAGATCGGTCGAAGGCGACCATCACACCGTCTGGCCGGATCTCCTTGAGGACGTTGATCAGCATCGAGGTGAAGCCGAACACCGCATTGGTCACCTGCCCCGATGCGGTGGCCATATCGGACGGCAACGCAAAGAACGCGCGATACGTCAGGGAGTGTCCGTCGATGAGGACGACCGGTGCAGCCGAATCGGACTCAGTCGCCACGGCCGACATCGGGGACGAGGGAACCATCGAGGACCCGATCGGCGATATCGCGCATCCGGACGCGTTCGCTCATCGCCGTCCGCTGGATGAACGCGAACGCCGCAGACTCGCTCATCTGATGGGTGTCGATCAGCACGCCCTTCGCGCGTTCGACCAGTTTGCGGTTCTCAAGCTGTTCGCCGAGCGCATCGATCTCGCCGGTGAGATGGCGAAGCTCGCGGAACCGCCCGATCGCCACCTCGATGGCCGGAATCAGATCACTCTTCTGGAAGGGCTTCACGAGATAGGCGAGCGCCCCCACGTCTCGGGCCTGTTCAACCATCTCGCGTTGGGAGAAGGCGGTGAGCACGAGCGTGCCGCAGATCTTCTCACGGTTGATGATCTCGGCGGCACTGAGACCGTCGAGTCCGGGCATCTTCACATCCAAAATGGCGAGATCGGGATGCAACTCACGCACCAACTCAACTGCGTCGTCACCACGACCGGTCTCGCCGACCACCTCATAGCCCTCCTCTTCGAGGGTCTCGCGCAGATCCATCCGGATGATCGCCTCATCCTCTGCGATCACGACTCGAATGCTCATGCGCCCCTCCGATCGCCCTCGGCCGTCGCCAGCGAATCGAGCAACTCGTCTTGGCGCTGCTCCAACTCGCGGATCTTGTTTGCGACATGGTCTCGGTGGCGACTCATGGCGTCGGCGTGCTTGCGGGCGTCATTGGCCTCAAAGGCCGCACCCGGGGTCTCAGATACCATGGCACGGATCTCCTGGTTCTCCGCATCGTCGACGAACACCGCCAACTGCTCATCGACCATCGCCAGCTCCCCTCGCAGTTCGCGCAGACGCGACGACACCTGAGAGAGGCGACGACGAACCATCCAACCGGCCATTGCGTCAGGCTACCGCTTCGACAACTACGCCCGATCGGATACGAGACAGCTCGGTGATCGGCGCCAAGGCTGCAACGGCCGGCACGCGACCACTGCTCGATGTGATCACCGACAATCACATCGTCGTGCCCCGGGTGGGATTCGAACCCACACCGTACGGAGTTTGAGACCGCTGCCTCTGCCAGTTGGGCCACCGGGGCGACGCTGGAAGGTTACCGTGTGGTAACGCCCGACGAACGACCGCCACGGTCTAGCCTCGCTCCCGATGCTTTGTTTCAACTTCCCCGGGCAGGGCTCGCAACGACCGGGTATGGGCCGGCCGTGGCGTGACCATGAGAGCTGGGAACTCGTCGAGGAGGCCAGCGAGGTCGCCGGTCGAGATCTCGCCGAGCTGCTCATCGACGCCGATGCCGACACACTCAAAGACACCCGTAATGCACAACTGACCACGTTCGTGTCGAGCCTGATGGTCCTCGACGCCGTACAGCGTCTCGGCATCGACGCCGACTGCTGCGCCGGCCACAGCCTCGGCGAATACACGGCACTGGCTGCCACCGGCGCCATCGGTTTCGATGACGGGGTCCGCCTCGTGGTCGAGCGCGCCGCCGCGATGCACGAGGCCGGCCAGAGCCAGCCCGGCACCATGGCTGCAGTGCTCGGACTCGACGATGATCAGGTCGAGGTCGCCTGCGGTCTCGCCGATGACGATGTCTGGGTTGCCAACTACAACGCCCCGGGCCAGGTCGTCATCGCCGGGTCAGACGACGCTGTACGCAGCGCCTCAGACCATGCCCGCCAGCTCGGAGCGAAGAAGGTCATGCCACTGGCGGTCTCGGGTGCGTTCCACACCCCATATATGGCGTCAGCGCGCGATCGGCTGCGCGCCGCGATCGCCGGCACCGAGATCCGCGATACCGATATCGCGGTGGTCTCCAATGTCGATGCACTGGCCCATGACCGCGCCGAGGACTGGACGGCGTTGCTTTCGGCACAGTTGACCAGCCCGGTGCGATGGAAGCACTGCCTGCAGACCATGGAACGGATGAACGATCCCACCAGCGGCGCACTCGCCATTGCCGAACTCGGCCCCGGAGCGGTGCTGACCGGGATGGCCAAACGGACCATCGACGGTTCCCGCACGATCTCGGTATCCACACCAGATGACCTCGATCGTCTCCTCGAGTGGATCAGCGAACGCGCCAGCGCCCCCGCAGCGCGCGTCGAGGGTGAGCATCTGTTCGCGGTGGAGCGACTCGTCGTCAGCCCTGCGACCGGAGTGTTCACACCAGTCGACCTTCGATCCGATGCCCGTATCGAAGTCGGCGATGTGATCGGCCACGTCGGCGACCACGAGGTCCGCTCACCGTTCGCCGGATCGCTGCAGAGCTTCATCGCCATGCCCACCGAACGGGTTGCGGCACGCCAGCCAATCGCCTGGTTGAGGGCGGACTGATGCCAACGACCCGCACAAACGCCACCGGCGCGATCATCACCGGTTGGGGGTCAGCGCTGCCCGAACGGATCGTCACCAACGACGATCTCGCCGCCACCTTGGACACCACCGACGAATGGATCACGACTCGCACCGGAATCCGCGAACGCCGGATCGGCGGCTCGACCACCGAGCTGTCGGTGGCATCCGCGAGACGCGCCCTCGAGATCGCAGGACGCTCCCCCGAGGACATCGACGCTCTGGTGCTGGCCACCACCACCCCGGACCGTCTCGTTCCAGCCAGCTCGGCTGGGGTTCAGGCTCAGCTGGGACTGAGCTGCGGCGCCTTCGATATCAACGCCGCCTGTTCGGGCTTCGTCTACGCGCTCGTCACCGGCCACGGACTCATCGCCCTCGGCGCTGAGCGGGTATTGGTCATCGGGACCGACACCTTGTCGCGGATCACCGACTGGGATGATCGCGGCACCGCTCCACTGTTCGCCGACGGCTCGGCGGCGGTCGTCTTGGAATCAGCAGCCAACGGTGGGCAGCTCCTCGGATGGGATCTCGATGCCGACGGCTCAGCAGAGCACTTCTTATATGCCGAACTCGGCGGCTTCATCCAGATGGACGGCAAGGAGGTGTTCCGGCGCGCCGTTCGGATCATGGTCGATTCGGCTCAGAAGTCGCTGAGCCATGCCGGGATCTCCGCTGATGACCTGGCGCTCGTGGTCCCCCACCAGGCCAATATCCGCATCATCGAGGCCGCCTGCGAGCGCCTCGGTGTCACCATGGATCGGACTGCGATCACCATCGACCGCACCGGCAACACCTCATCGGCATCGATTCCGCTCGCGTTGGCCGAGGCCCTCGATCAGGGACGCGTCCGATACGGCGACCATATCCTGCTGGTCGGCTTCGGTGCCGGGATGACTGCGGCGAGCGCGGTGCTGCGCTGGGGAGGACAAGACCATGACTGAACCCACCACCGACGCGACCAGCAACGATGACACTGCGCCGGACGGACGAGTGGTGCTGATCACCGGCGGGTCACGCGGGATCGGCCTGGCCTGCGCGCAACGCTTCATCGACGCCGGCGATCGTGTCGCGGTGACCTACAACGCATCCCCGCCACCACCAGGTGTCTTCGGGGTGAAATGTGATGTGCGCTCCGCCGATGAGGTCGAGGCCGCGTTCGCCGCCATCGAAGCCGAGTTCGGTTCCCCGGTGGAGGTCCTCGTGGCAAATGCGGGTATCACCAACGACGGCCTCGCCATGCGCATGTCCGATGAGGACTTCGCGTCGGTGATCGACACCAACCTCGCCGGGGCATTCCGAGTCGCCCGGCGAGCCAGCGCCGCGATGGTGCGGGCGCGGGGCGGACGCCTGATCTTCATTTCATCGGTGGTGGCGATGCTCGGATCCGCCGGCCAGGCCAACTACGCCTCCGCGAAGGCCGGACTCATCGGCCTCGCTCGCTCCCTGGCACGCGAGTTCGGATCACGCTCGATCACCGTGAACGTCATCGCACCGGGACCGGTGGCCACCGATATGACCGCGGCACTCGGGGACAAACGCCTCGCGCAACTCACCGATGCCGTACCGCTCGGCCGTCTCGCCGAGCCCGATGAGGTCGCCGCCGCAGTGGCCTTCATCGCATCCGAGGACGCCGCCTACATCACCGGAGCGGTCATTCCGGTCGATGGTGGTCTCGGTATGGGACACTGAGAGATGCCAAACTGAAGGCCCAATCAAAGGAGAGATCCGTGGATCAAGAATTGTTCGCCCGCTTCACCAAATGCGCCGTCGAGGTGCTCTCGGTCTCCGAGGACCAAGTGGTCCCCGATGCGCGCTTCGGCGACGACCTCGATGCCGACAGCCTCGACTTGGTCGAGCTGGTCATGGCCCTCGAGGAGGAGTTCGACATCTCGGTTCCCGAGGAGGAACTCGAGAACATCCAGACCGTCGGCGAGGCATTCAACCTCGTCTCGAGCAAGCTCTGACCCAATCCCCACCGATGCAGGGACGCGCGCGCCGAGTCGTCGTCACCGGTCTGGGAGTGGTCGCCCCCTGCGGGGTCGGACGCGACCGGTTCTGGGAAGGATTGAACGGTCCCGGGATCACCGGCGCCCAGCACATCATGATCCCCGACTGGGATCCAGAGCCGTATTTCGACTCTCCCAAACATGCCCGCCGCGCCGATCGCGTCGAGCAGTTCGCGCTCGCCGCTGCTGCTGAGGCGTTCGAGCAGTCGGGCAGCCCATCGGGTGAACTCGATCGCTTCGCAACGATCTACGCCACCGGGGTCGGAGGGATCCACACCCTCGAGGAACAGATCGGGGTACAACTCGACAAGGGGAGCCGACGGGTATCGCCGTTCCTCGTGCCGATGATGATGGCCAACGCCTCTGGGGCGGCGATCTCGATGCGCTACGGCCTCACCGGACCCAACGAGACCGTCGTCACCGCCTGCGCCGCCAGCACCCATGCGATCGGCTATGCAGCGCGCCTGATCGCCTGGGATCTCTGCGATGCTGCGGTCACCGGTGGCTCAGAGGCACCCGCCACGGTCACAGCGATCGCCGGATTCGCCAATATGACGGCGTTGTCCTCCTCGGGTACCAGTCGCCCCTTCGATACCGGTCGCGACGGCTTCGTGATGGGCGAGGGTGCAGCGGTGCTGGTCCTCGAGGAACTCGACCGGGCCGTGGGTCGCGGTGCGCCCATCCTCGCTGAGGTCCTCGGCGCTGCCAGCAACGCCGATGCCCACCACATCACCGCCCCATCGCCCGGTGGGGTCGGCGCCATCAGATGTATGCGCACCGCTCTCGCCGACGCCGGACTCGAACCGGCACAGATCGTCCAAGTCAACGCCCACGGCACCTCGACACCGCTCAACGATGCCGCCGAGGCCGAGGCCATCCGCGAGGTCTTCGGACCCGGTGCGGTCCCAGTGACCTCGACCAAGGGCGTCACCGGCCACGCACTCGGAGCGGCCGGTGCCCTCGAGGCGGCTGCGGTGCTGTTGTCATTCGAGCATCAGGCGATCCCGCCGACGGCCAACACCACCGATCTCCCCGATGAGTTCGGTATCGATATTGTGGTCGGCGAGGCCCGGGATTTCACACCCGGGCCGACCATGTCGAACAACTTCGGTTTCGGCGGCCACAACGGCTCGGTGATTCTGGCCCCCTATTCGGGCTGATCCGCCACCACCGGCGGCGCGGACTCAGACGTCGACGATCACGAAGAGCAGTTCGGCCTCACAGGCCACGTCCTCGCCGACGAACGCCCGACCGATCCCCTTGCCGGCCCGTGCCGACAGTCGACCCATCTCAACGTGCAGGGTCAACTCGTCACCGGGCACCACCTGCCGGCGGAAGCGGGCGCTGTCGAGGCCACCGAACAGCGGGAGCCGGCCGGCGAAACGCTCATCGGAGAGCACTGCGAGTGCACCGACCTGGGCGATGGACTCACACATCAGCACCCCTGGCAGCGTCGGACGGCCCGGGAAGTGTCCACTGAAGAACCACTCATCGCCGCTGAGACGCCAACGCCCGCTCGCCGAGACTCCCGGGACGATCTCGATGATCTCATCGACGAACAGGAACGGTGGGCGATGTGGCAGCAGGTCGGTCGGCACCATGATGGCACCCTAGCCAGCCGGCCGGAGCGATCTCAGAATGCCGTGTCGAGCGCGGTTCGCACCTCGGCGACATACTCGCCGACCGCATCGGCACCGCCCTCGATCAATCGGCGCACCACCGATGCGCCCTGCACCACACCATCGGCCACCCGACATACCTCAACGGCCTGGGCGGCATTGGAGACACCCACCCCCACGAGCACGGGGACATCGGTGATCGCCTTGAGGCGGCCGGCCAGTTCGGTCGCCGTCGCCGCCAGCGCCTCGCGTTCACCGGTCACACCCAACAACCCGACCGAGTAGACGAATCCGCGGGTCCGTGCCGTGATCCTCGGCAGCCGTTCATCTGGAGCGGTCGGCGCCGCCAGCAAGATGGTCTCGACACCGGCCGCATCGGCGGCCTCACACCACGGTCCGGCCTCTTCGAGGGGCAGGTCCGGCAGAATGCAGCCCGATACGTTGGCGCGCGCCAGACGATCGGCGAAGCGATGCTCACCGTCGTGGTGCACGAGGTTGTAGTAGGTCATCGTGATGATCGGCACTTCGATATCGAGGCCGGGCAGTTCGTCGAGGATCGCCGGTGGCGTGATCCCGGCGTTGAGCGCGACCTGAGATGCCTCCTGGATGACCGGGCCGTCCATGACCGGATCGGAGAACGGGATACCGATCTCGACCGCATCGGCACCCGCCGCAACCGCGGCTCGCACCGCGTCCTGCCAGCCCGGATAGCCCCCGGTGAGGTAGGGAACGAGCAGTTTGCGACCGGCGTCGCGCTGGCGTCGCAGATACTCCTCGACGCCGATGTTCATGAAGCCGGGCCAGTGGACCGCTCAGACATGATCTGCATCACCTGCGCGACATCTTTGTCACCACGACCCGACAGATTCATCAGCACGGTGGCGCCAGCCATCGCAGGTGCCTCCCGCACGATCCACGCCAGCGCGTGGGCGCATTCGAGCGCCGGGATGATGCCTTCGGTCGCGGCCATCAGCTCAAACGCTGACAGCACTTCGTCATCGGTGACCGTGGGGTACTCAGCGCGTCCGATCGATGCCAGATAGGAATGCTCGGGTCCAACACCGGGATAGTCCAGTCCCGCAGAGACCGAATGGGCTTCTGCGACCTGGCCGTACTCGTCTTGCATCAGATAGCTCCGCATCCCATGCACCACCCCGGGCGCGGCGCGTCCGACCGCCGCTCCCCCGGCAGGCTCGACACCGATGAGGCGGCTCGTGGTATCGATGAATCCCGAGAAGATGCCGATCGCGTTCGATCCACCTCCGACGCAGGCGACCACCGCATCGGGGTCTGCGCCGTACCGATCTCGACACTGGGCGCGGGCCTCGGAGCCGATGACGGTGTGGAACTGACGCACCATCCACGGATACGGATGCGGACCCATGACCGAGCCGAGACAGTAATGGGTGTCGCCCACGGTCGCCACCCAGTCGCGCATCGCCTCGTTGACCGCATCTTTGAGTGTGCGGCTGCCGCTGTGAACCGCCTCGACCTCGGCGCCGAGCAGGCGCATGCGGAACACGTTGAGTTCCTGGCGCTCGACATCAACTGCGCCCATGTAGACCTTGCACTCGAGGCCCATCAGCGCCGCCGCAGTCGCCGACGCGACACCGTGTTGGCCGGCTCCGGTCTCAGCCACGAGTCGACGCTTACCCATCCGCTTGGCCAACAGCGCCTGGCCGAGCACATTGTTGATCTTGTGGGATCCGGTGTGGTTCAGATCCTCTCGTTTGAGCACCAGTCTGATTCCAAGGTGCTCGCCGAGTCGATGGCATTCGGTCAGAATCGACGGCCGACCGGCATATTCGGCCAACAGCACATCGAGCTCGGCGCGGAACACCTCATCGGCCCAGGCGGCACGGAATCCGGCCTCGAGTTCCTCGCAGGCCGGAACCAGCGTCTCGGGCACGAAACGACCACCGAACTCACCGAAGCGGCCGTCAGAGCCGGGTTCGATGAGCGTTGGCGGGGTGTCGGGGGTGGAGATCGTGGTCATTCGTCATCCCAATCGTACGGGAGATCGTCCGGTCCGCGGTAGGGCTTGGGGCTCGCAGCACGGGCGTTCTCGATGAAGCGCTTCACCAGTAGAGCATCCTTCTTTCCTGGCGATCGCTCAACTCCTGTGGCAACATCGACCCCCCACGGCTCGACAGCCTCGATGGCAGTGCTGACGTTGTCCGGTGTCAGGCCACCAGCGAGGATGAGGCGCAGACCATCGGGAGCCTCAGCAGCGAGGTCCCAGTTGAACACCTTTCCCGAGCCCGGATGTGCCGAATCGACGAGGATCAGATCGGTTCCGTATTCATTGGCACGACCGAGCATCGAAGCGCCCGCGGCGAATGCTTTGATGGTCCAGCGGATCCGCTCCGCAACGTCACATGACGCCTCGATCGACTCATTGCCGTGGAGCTGCGCTGCCTTCAGTCCGGCACGCTCGACGATCTCGACGACGCGCTTGGGATGCTCGTCTCGAAACACACCGACGGTCAACACTTCGGGCGGAAGACGTCGAGTGATATCGAACACCAGCTGGGGTGCGACCTGTCGCGGCGACGGCGCGAAAACGAAGCCGATCGCATCAGCGCCCATCGCGACGGCGAGCAGCGCATCATCTTCATTGGTGATCCCGCAGATCTTCACGAACATCGGGCGTAACGGTACCGCAGCGACCCCGACGCCCGGTGCGATGCCACCGGTCAGGACCCGCCCGGCACCACCGAGTGGTGT
>SKFX01000008.1 GCA_007117775.1 Ilumatobacteraceae bacterium | reverse complement strand
ACCCAGCCCTGCTCAGCGATCACACCATCGGTGGAGAACAAGATGCCGACATCGATCTCACCGCCCTCGAGAGCGGCCACGGTGAGTGGGCCACCGCCGTCGAGGGGAACGAAGCTGGAGGACAGGTCGATGCCGTAGACCGACAACAGACCCGGAAGGCATGAGGCGTTATCGGCACAGTCCGGCGGTGCACCGAGGCGGAGGTCCTCGGTGAGATCGCTCACAGACGTGAGACCAAGGCGTTCAGCGGTCTCAGCGGTGACGACGAACGAGTTCGAATTGACCGCATTTGATGGTGCGAGCGCCACAAGACCTCGAGCTTCGAGTTCGGTGCCGAACTTGTTTGCGGTGTCGATGACATCCGATGAGGCCTCGCCGGCGAAGTCGTTCAGGAATTCCAGCGCCGATGCGGCGTACTCGAGGGTGAAGTTGATCTCGCCGGAGTCAAAGGAGGTGAAGACCAGATCACGGAAGCCGCCGAGGGCCTGCAGGTTGACGTCGTAGCCGGCATGGCTGAGGGCCTGGCCGTAGACCTCTGCCAGGATCAGGCTCTCGCCGAAGTCCTGTGATCCGATGACGATGGTCGGGCCATCAGGGATCTGAACATCGCCGTTCTCGGCGGTATCGGTATCGGTGTCGGCATCATCGTCGCCACCGCAGGCGGCGAGGCCGAAGGCCACGGCTGCGACGGCGACCGGGGCGATCATGCGCAGCAATCGGCGGCGTCCGGACTGGTGGCGGTGTTGGCTCGTGTTCACTCTCATAACGCTCTCACTCTCGTGGTGTTGATGGTGTTGGGGATCATGTCAGGGCCATTCGACGATGCTCGATCGTCGGATGGCTCAGTAGACCGACGCTCTTCACCGTACCGTTCGTCGCCACGGGATCAGACGAGCCTCGGCACGATTGAAGAGATAGTCCACGAACATGGCCATCGCTGCGACCAGTAGTGCGCCGGTCAGCAAGCGGTCGCGGGCCCGGCTCGGTTGCGCGAGCCCCTCGATGACGAAACTGCCGAGACACTGGTAGCCGACCAGTGCTCCGAGGGTGGCCGTTGCGATGATCTGCACCGTTGAGATGCGCAGGCCGGTCATGATGAACGGCAGTGCGCTCGGGATCTCGACCCGGCGCAGCAGCTGTCGTTCGGTCATGCCGATGGCGCGTGCCGCCTCGGTGGAATCGGCCGGTGTGCCGACGATCCCGGCGTACGTGTTGGTGAAGATCGGCGGAATGCCGAGGGCCACGAGTGCCACACAGGTCGGCCAGAATCCGAGGCCGAACCCGAGGCTGATGCTGATCGGCAGGACCAGTGCGATGACAGCGAACGATGGGATGGCGCGGCCCAGGTTGGCGATACCGACCGAGAGCACCGGAGCCAGACGCCGGTGGCCGAGCCAGATCGCAGCGGGTAGCGAGACTGCCGCGGCCAGTGTCGTTGCGACCAGTGAGATCCACAGATGTGCCATCGAGCGGGTCCAGATCCCCGATGAGCCGGTCCAGTTCGATCCGGTGGTCAGAAATGACCACACATCGCCGATCGCGCTCATCGCCCCGCCGCCTCGAAGCGTTGTTCGGCGATGCGCTGCCATGGGGTGGCGATCCGGCCGATGATGACGAGGGCTGAGTCGACGATCAGTGCCAGCAGGACCGACAGGCTCGCACCCAGGATGATCGGGGTGGGGAATCGACGATTGAGACCGTCATTGATGAATGCTCCGTACCCGCCGTTGCCGATCAGCGCGGTGATGGTGACCAGGCCGATCACGGTGACCGCAGCGATGCGAATCCCAGCGATGATCGCCGGGATGGCCAGTGGGATGTCCACTGAGCGCATCCGTCGCAGTCGGGTGTAGCCGAGCGCATCAGCAGCCTCGCGAACTGCCGGCGGGATCGAATCCAGGCCGGTGACCATGGTGCGCACCAGGATCAAGATGGTGTAGCTGACGAGCGCGATCTGCGCGGTGACGAAGCCGAGGCCGGTGAAGGGGATCAGCACCACGAACAGCGCCAGACTCGGGATCGTGTAGAGCAGGTTCCCCACCCAGGTGATCGGCCCATACGTCCAGCGCCAGCGCACGGCGATCACCGACAGCAGCATCGAGATCACGAAGCCGATGCCGACGGCCACCACGGTCATCTGGACGTGTTCGAGCGTGCGCTGCCAGATCTCATCTGGTCGACGGGTGATCCAGTCCCACCAGATGAACGAATCACGACCGTTCGAGGTGCGTTGGCCGACGACGAACCCAGCCACAGCTGACATCAGTCGAGCCCACCGGCGATCTGGCTGATGGTGATGAAGCCGGTGAAGGTGTCATCGTCGACCACGGCCGCCATCTGAGACGATGAGGTCACGATCACATCGAGGGCTTCGCGCACCGGGGTATCGGGTCGCACCACCGCCACGAAGTCCTGCAGGGTGAGGTCGGCCACCGTCGCTTGTTCGCCACTGCCGTCGGGCCAGCGGGCGTCGGCCTCGTGCAGCGATACCCATCCGAGGAGTTGCTGGCCCTCACCGATGGCCACCCATGAGACCCGATTGGCTGCTGCGAGCTGGCGCGCTGATGCGACCGGGGTCGTCAATGTCGCCGTCGGGCCAGCGATGGTCGTCAGATCGTTGACGGTGAGCAGTGCCAACTGGCGCAGGCCTCGTTCGCGACCGAGGAAGGAGGCGACGAACTGGTTGGCCGGCGCGCGCAGGATCGCTGCTGGCCGGTCGTACTGTTCGACGATTCCGCCGATATTGAAGATCGCCACCCGATCGGCGAGCCGGATCGCCTCGTCGACATCATGGGTGACGATGACGATGGTCTTGTGGACCCGTTCCTGGAGCGTGAGCAGTTCGTCCTGGAGGTGTTCGCGCACGATCGGATCCACGGCACTGTAGGGCTCATCCATCAACAGGATCGGCGGGTCGGCTGCGAGGGCGCGGGCCACACCGACGCGCTGTTGCTGCCCGCCTGACAGCTCGGCGGGGTAGCGATCCAGCAGCGACGGATCCAAACTGACCAACTCGACGAGTTCATCGCAGCGCTCATCGATGCGCTTGCGATCCCAACCCAGAAGTTCGGGGACAGCACCGATGTTTCGACGGATCGAGTGATGGGGGAACAGGCCGATCTGTTGGATCACGTAGCCGATACTGCGTCTCAGCTCATGGGCGGGCAGCGCGTCCTGGTCGCGGCCGAGGACCTTGATGGAACCCTCGGTCGGCTCGATCAGGCGGTTGATCATCCGCAATGTGGTCGTCTTGCCGCATCCCGATGGGCCGACGAAGGCCACGATCTCGGATTCGGCGACACCCAAGGTGAGCTCGGTCACCGCCGCCGGGCCGGTCTCGGAGAACCGTTTGGTGACGTTGTTCAGGGCGATCGCTGCGGTGTCGAGGTCCACTGACAAGCCCTACACCGTATCTCAGTACCATAAGGGCATGGCGCCCGAGGCTTCTAAAACACCCATACGCAGCGATTCGACCGCGCCGGTGGCCGGTGACCGGGCTCCGGCGTTCAATCTCGTCGACCAGCATGGAGATGCGATCAGGCTGTCTTCGTTCAAGGGTCGGAGAGTCCTCGTGTACTTTTACCCGCGCGCTGACACCCCCGGATGCACGACGCAGGCCTGCGGTCTGCGCGATATCGCCGGCGATGTCGGTGACACGGTCATCATCGGGATCAGCACCGACCCGGTGGCGAAACTGGCCCGCTTCGATGACAAGTACTCGCTCGGCTTCACGTTGCTGTCAGACCCCGACCATGTGGTGGCCGACAAGTACGGCGTGTGGGTGGAGAAGAAGCTCTACGGCAAGACCTCGATGGGTGTGGCTCGCTCAGCGTTCCTGATCTCGCCGACGGGTCGTATCGAGCGTGCCTGGCCGAAGATCTCCCCGGCCGACACGCCGACGGCGCTGCTCGCCGCCCTCGACGAGGTGTCCTGATACCTGTCGGTGGTGAGATCTGTGGGGTCTCAGCCAGCAGGGTCGATGGCGTGGCGTTTCAGATCCTCGAGTGAGACGTACTCGAGCGCAGAGATATGTGTTGCCTCGAGCACCACCGGACACGCTCGGTCGGCCTCGAGGGCCTCGGCCCAGCGGGTCGCGCAGACACACCATTGATCGCCATCGCTCAGGCCAGCGAAACCCCATTGCGGTCTCGG
This sequence comes from Ilumatobacteraceae bacterium, assembly GCA_007117775.1. GTDB lineage: Bacteria > Actinomycetota > Acidimicrobiia > Acidimicrobiales > Ilumatobacteraceae > CSBr16-110. The sequence continues at coordinate 9,523 of SKFX01000008.1, read as the reverse complement.
TGTGCTGAGGTCATTGCCCCGCGACACGCTGAACTCCAAGAAGTCATCGGTCACCCGACAGCAGATCACGTGCAGACCCGGATCATCGCCGCGGTTCTCACAACAACCGGTCCGGTAGTAGCCGGTGAGCGGGTCGAGTGAACACTCGAGGAGTTCGGTGCCGAGGACATTGGTCTGTTGCATGATTCCTCCAACCTATCGAGCGGTTCAGCGCGGCGTCATCTGAGTCGTTGCGCTCGCCGTCATCAGTCGAGGTTGACGCCGACGACCTGTCCGATGGTGAACGTCACCGCACAGGCCACCAGCACGATGCCCACCTGGCGGATGATCGATGCCGGGATCGACCGTTCGGCGAAGCGGCCGATCAGTGCACCGACCACCGCGGCGGCGATCACGCCGACCGAGACCGAGATCACTGCGGCCGCGACACCGCTGGTCAGGAACCACGGGATGATCGGGAGGACAGCACCGAACATGAAGCAGATGAACGACAGGCCCGCCGCCCAGAACGGCGATGGCAGCTGATGCGGATCCACACCAAGTTCTTGGCGGGTGTGCACCTCGAGCGCGGTCTCGGGATTGGCCATGACCTTCTCGGCGACGAGGGTGGCCAGGTCGGCGTCGAGGCCCTGTTCCATGTAATGCTCGGCGAGTTCTTCGGTCTCGTGCTCACGGTTGTGGATATGCTCACGTTTTTCGACCTCGAACTCGCGCTTGATCAGGTCGTTCTGCGCGGTGACACTGATCCATTCGCCCGCTGCCATCGAGATGCCACCTGCGATCGCGCCGGCGATACCGGCCAGTTGCACCACCGAGGTGTCCACACCGGAGGCTGCGAAGCCCAGGATCAGTGAGACATTGGAGACGAGTCCATCGTTGATGCCAAAGACCGAGGCGCGCGCCAGTCCGCCTGAGACTGAGCGATGGCCGGCATGCGGTTCAGCTTTGCTCACAGTGCGAGCCTAGTGATCTGTGACGGTCTCTCCGATTCGACTGCGGTGGCATCGGCTTCGGCGCTCGGCGAGCAGTGCTGCTGATCGATGCGATCCGGCCCTGTAGTCACTACGGTGAGTACGTGGCCACAGCGCGCAATCCCATCGCCCGGGATCCCGATGCATTCGACCTCGAGACCATGATCGAGGACCTGGCGCTGCTCGTCGGCACCGAATCGCCGTCCAATGACCGTGATGCGCTCGAGGCCTCGGCGCGGACCCTGAGTCGATTGATCGGCGAGCGTCTTGGTTCCGAACCTGAACTCGTGCACGGTCCAGCCGGTCCACACGTGTGGTGGCGAGCGTCGGGGACGCCGCGTGTGCTGTTGCTCGGACATCATGACACCGTGTTCGATCTCGGAACCCATTCCGATCGACCCTTTCGCGTCGAGAACGGCCGGGCGACGGGCCCGGGGGTCTTCGATATGAAGGCCGGGATCGTCCAGGGGTTGCATGCCGTTGCGGCGCTCGAGGACCGCAGCGGTATCGAGATCCTGATGACCTGCGATGAGGAGGTCGGGTCGCTGACCTCGCGCGAACTGCTCGAAGAGCGAGCAGCGATCTGCGGTGCGGTGCTGGTGCTCGAGCCGAGCGCAGACGGTGGTGCGCTCAAGGTGGGACGCAAGGGGACCGGAACCTTCGAGGTGGTGGTCACCGGCCGAGCCGCCCATGCAGGCCTCGAGCCCGAACGGGGTCGCAACTCCCTCATCGAGGCAGCGCGGGTGGTGCTCGAGGTGGCCTCGTTCGCCGATCTGAGTCGAGGAACCACGGTGACACCGACCGTGTGTCGTTCGGGGACTGCGGACAATGTCGTGCCGGCCTCCACCTCGGTGCGTGTCGATGTTCGCGTCACCAGCGCCGAGGAGGCTGAGCGCGTCGAGGCGTGCTTCGCGGGGCTCGAAGGCGTCGAGTGTGAGGTGGTGGTGCTCGGCTCCATCAAACGCCCACCGATGGCACCCGAGGCAGCGGCATCGCTGTTGGCGGTTGCGCACGCTGTGGCACCTGAGCTCGAAGCGGTCGAAGTCGGAGGTGCGTCCGACGGGAACTTCACCGCCGCCCTCGGGATCCCCACGCTCGACGGCCTCGGAGCCGTCGGCGGTGGAGCACACGCCGATCATGAGTACGTCGAGGTGGCGACGATGCCCGAGCGCGCCGCGCTGCTCCATGGGATCTTGGCCCAGTTGTTGGACTGAGCGGTACTCAGCGCTGAGAGCGCTCAGGATTCGCCGGCACCGTCGTCGGGATTCTCGAGTGCGGTCAGGCCGCCGGGCCCGATCGCTCCGAGGCCGCGATAGAGATCGAGTTTGGCGCGGGTGTCTCGGATATCGAGATTGCGCATCGTCAACTGTCCGATCCGATCCAACGGCCCGAATGCGGCGTCCTCGACACGTTCCATCGACAGTCGCTCAGGGGCATAGGTCAACGCTGGGCCGGTGGTGTCCAGGAGTGTGTAGTCATCTCCACGCCGCAACCTGAGTGTCACCTCACCGGTGATCGCAGAGCCGACCCAGCGCAAGAGCGGTTCGCGCAGCATCAGAGCCTGAGGATCGAACCAGCGACCCTCGTAGAGCAGGCGGCCGAGCCGGTATCCCATCGTTCGATAGTTGGCCAGGGTGTCCTCATTGTGGATCGCCGACACCAGACGCTCATAGGCGATATGCAACAGGGCGAGGCCGGGAGCCTCGTAGATGCCGCGGCTCTTGGCCTCGATGATCCGGTTCTCGATCTGGTCACTCATGCCGAGACCGTGGCGTCCACCGATGGCATTGGCTTCGAGCACCAGATCGACCTGGGATTCGAAGGTCCGGCCACCGATCGAGACCGGCCAGCCCTCCTCGAAACCGATGACGATGTCCTCGGTGGCGATGGTCACCGAGTCATCCCAATGGGCCACCCCCATGATCGGTGACACGATCTCCATCGAACTCGACAGCTCTTCGAGGATCTTGGCCTCATGGGTCGCTCCCCAGATGTTGGCATCGGTCGAGTAGGCCTTCTCGGCACTGTCGCGATAGGGCAGTTGGTGCTCCGCGAGGAAGTCGCTCATTCCCTGGCGTCCGCCGAGCTCATCGACGAAGGTCGGATCCAGCCATGGCTTGTAGATCCTCAACTGGGGGTTCACCAACAGGCCGTAGCGGTAGAACCGCTCGATGTCGTTGCCCTTGTACGTCGAACCGTCGCCCCAGATGTCGACCTGGTCATCGCGCATCGCTCGCACCAGCAGGGTTCCGGTGACGGCCCGGCCGAGCGGTGTGGTGTTGAAGTAGGTGCGCCCGGCCGTCGAGATGTGGAATGCGCCGCATTGCAGCGCCATGAGTCCCTCGCGGACCAGTTCGTCGCGACAGTCCACCAGCCGGGCGGCTTCGGCTCCATAGGCCAGGGCTCGATCGGGCACCCCGGCGAGATCCGGCTCGTCGTATTGGCCGAGATCGGCGGTGTAGGCATAGGGGATCGCGCCGCGTTCGCGCATCCACGCCACTGCGGCCGAGGTGTCGAGCCCCCCCGAGAAGGCGATCCCGATCCGCTCGCCGGCGGGCAAAGAGGTCAGCACGGCACTCGCCGAGCCCATGGTTGAATTCTCCGACATCGGTGGTGAACCTAGCGTGCGACCGCTGCCGAGCGGTACATGCCGGAGGCGGATGCCACACTGATCAGCGCACCTGCCAGTGCTGCGCAGGCGCCGGCGATGGCCAGGCCGCGCGCATCGCCGAGGTCGACCAATGCCACTGCCGCCAGCACCACCGACATCGCGAGTCCCCACCACGGCAGGTACCTCGCTCGGCGGGCTGCGGCGATGATCAATGCGGCCGGAGGGATGAATGGCACCATCGCCAGCGTGGCGCCGATGGTGCTCGATCGCTGCGCAAGCCACCAGGTGGGCTGCCCGAGCTGCCAGCTCACCCTCCACACGGCTGCGAACCCGGCGGCGACCGCCACCCAGCCGACCATGAACAGCAGCGACCATCCATCGGAGAGTTCCCCGCTGCGGATCTCGTGCTCGTGAGGCCGGCCGGACTCCATCTGGCAACGCAGCGTAGCGCGCCGCCCAGCGTCAGATACCGTGTCCGCCATGTCCATCCCGAACGGCCGCGTTCCCGATGGTCCGAACGCCAGTGCATCGCCGGAGTTCACCAAACTCTCGATCTTTTACCCGATGTGGAATGAAGAGGATTATGCGGCGCGGGCCCTCAAGTTCGGCCTACGAGCCTGCGAGGACCTGATCGCGGCCGGTGAGATCGGCGACTACGAACTCATCGTGGTCGATGATGCAAGCACCGATCGGACCCCGCAGATCGTCGATGAACTGGCGCGGAGCGACGCCCATATCCGGGTGGTCCGCCATGGCGTCAATCGCAAGCTCGGTGGCTCGATGAAGACCGGTTTCGCTGCTGCGACCGGAGATCTGATCCTCTACACCGATGCGGACCTCCCCTTCGACATGTCCGAGCTGTCGAGGGCGTTGAGGCTCATGCGCGAATACGACGCCGATATCGTCAGCGCCTACCGATTCGACCGCACCGGAGAGGGTTCGTTGCGGGCGACCTACACGGTGGTCTACAACGCATTGATCAAACTGCTGTTCGGGGTGCGAGTCCGCGATATCAATTTCGCCTTCAAATTGTGTCGCGCCAGCGTCTTCGACCACCTCGAACTGCGCAGCGAGGGCTCCTTCATCGATGCTGAACTGGTGATTCGGGCATCTCGTATGGGGCTCAGTATCTTGCAGTTCGGCGTTGACTATTTCCCGCGCACCCGCGGCGAATCGACGCTGAGTCGGCCGTCGGTGATCGTGAACATCGTCCAGGAGATGTGGGCTCTGCGGCGAGACCTCAGCAGTATCACGCCCCTGGACAGAACCGCGCAGGGCGACTGAGGCTCGGCACCTTCAGTTGCTACCCTGTCGGGTGAAGAGAAGGCCCGAGCGTGAACGCAACCCGTCGACAACGATCATCCCCCCCGGTGCATCGCTGGATCCCAGCAGCCGCTGCCGCGTCACTGTTCGCGGCTGTGGTCGCTGTTGGGGTGGCAGCCGGCTCGCCGGCTTCGCCGGCCGATGATGAGGCCGAGACGCTCGTGGAGATCGAGTCGACGACGGTGGCGACGACGGCCGCACCAGCACCTGAGACCACGGTCGAGTCGTCGGACAAGATGCCCGTGTCCACCACCCTCAGCAGGGGTATGACAGGCGATGAAGTCCGTATGGTGCAAGAGCGCCTCGCCGAGATGAACTTCGTCCCCGGCCCGATCGATGGTGTCTTCGGAGCGCTCACCCAGCAGGCGGTCTGGGCCTTCGAGAAACTGGTTCTCGGCACCGAAGCTGCGCAGGCCACCGGCCAAGTGACCCCCGAGGTGTGGGATCGGATGCAGGACCCGCTCGAGCTGCGACCGCGCCGGCCCAATCCGGGAACCCGTAACCACACCGAGGTCTATCTGCCAGAACAGGCGATCGTCGTGTTCCACGATGATGTTCCGGTGTTCATCTCCCATATGTCGTCGGGAACGGGCGAGCAATGGTGTCAAGAGGTCACGATTAGTCCGGGTGAATACGGCAACGTGAATGGCGAGGAGCCCTTGGTGCTCGGCCGCTGCGGAATCTCGGTGACCCCCGGTGGAGTGTTCAATTACGACCGTCGTATCGAAGGCCATCGCCAGAGCGCCCTCGGCGGGATGCTGAATCCGGTCTATTTCAACTACGGCATTGCGATACACGGGGCCTACAACGTTCCCCTCGAGCCAGCATCGCGAGGGTGTATCCGGATCGCCAACGCCATTTCGGAGGACTTCTACAGCCTGGTGGACCTCGGTGATCTGGTCTTTGTCTTCGACGGGGTGAAGGAGCCTGAGGAGTACGGAGCACAGCTGCCGGTCTTCGACTGGCCGGATCCCGATTACACCACGACCACGACCACGACCACCACCACGACCACCACGACGGTCCCTGAGACCACGACGACGGTCCCTGAGACCACGACGACGGTGCCTGCGACCACGACGACGGCGCCTGCGACCACCACGACGACGGCGCCCACGACCACCACGACGACGGCGCCCACGCCCTAGCCGTCATCGGCGAGGTCTGCTCGTCTCGCGGCCGGATCGATCGTTCAGGCGATCGCTTGGAGCAGTTCGATGCGGCGCCCGCAGACCTCTTCGAGCAGTGCTTTGCGATCATTGGCGGCATAGAGCTCGAGCGCGATGTCGGCACTCGATGCCGATCGCACATGAATCCGGATCCGATCATCATCGGTATCGGCCCGCAATCCGATGACGCGCTGCTCATGGCTGCGATCGAGGCCGATAGCGACTCGGAGCACGGCTGCTAACGATCGGACGAGTCGCTGATCCTCGCCTGAGAGTTGAGCGAACGGCTGGTGTGATTGTTTCGGGGCGCTTTTGCGGTGGTAGCGGGCGATCTGTGCGATCAGCTCGATCTCATGATCGGTGAGTCCGGCCAACTCGCTGTTTCGGATCACGTAATACGAGTGGTGGTGGTGCCTCGAGTGTGAGACGACGAGGCCGACATTGGCGAGGCGTGCTGCGGCGCTGAGGTAGCGCTTCGCGTCCGCATCCAAGGCGAGGATCTGCTCGAGATGGTCGAAGAGTCCTGTGGCCAATCCAGCGACGTGGTTCGAATGGAATGGATCCTCGTCACATCGCTCCTGGAGCTGGCGCACGCTGCGGGCGGTGACATCGTGAAGCGATGGCAGTGTGAATGCCGAGGTCGACAACGCTGAGCGGCGCTGCAGGGTATCGAGCAGCACCCCCTCGCGCAGTGCCCCCTCGCTGAAGGTCAGCGACTCGATACCGAGTGTGTTGATCACCTCATCGAGGATCAGCACCCCAGCCGGAGCGATATCGGCCCGGTTGGCCTCGAGTCCGGGGATCTTGGTCCGTTGCGTTGTCGATCGGGCAGCACAGACCGTCTCGGTGATGGCATGGACCTCATCCGCGCTGAACGCATAGCAGTTGTATGTGTGCAGATCCGACTCGGCACGCGCGTGTTGAATCATCCGCGCCACCGACTCGGCGGTGCCCGATGAGGCGATCACCTCATCGAAGCCCTCACGGCGCGACTCGCGGGCGAAATGGGTCAGCATCGAACGGATGTATTCGCGGCACTCGCGGATCGAACGGCCGCTCAACTCTCCGTCGGGGAAGAACCTCTCGGTGAGGCGTACCGCGCCGAGCTTCAGGCTGCGGACCACCAGGACCTCACTTCGTCGGCCGATGAGTAATTCGGTCGAGCCTCCGCCGATGTCGATGCACAGTGCTCGCTGTTCAAAGACCGGAACCGCCTGGAGGATCCCGAGATAGATGAGTCGGGCCTCTTCGACTCCGGAGATCACCTCAATATCGACTCCGGCCTCTGATCGGGCGCGTTCGATGAAGTCCCCGGCGTTCTGCGCCTCTCGCGTTGCGCTCGTTGCGACGGCTCGTATCGACGAGGCGCCCGAACTCTCTGCGAGACGCCGCATCCGGGCGAGCGCGGCGACCGAGCGGTCGAGGGCAGCGGTCGAGATCGTCTTCATCTGCGATCCGGTCTCTCCGAGGCGGACCATCTCTTTTTCGCGCGTCACGACCTCGAAGCCGTCCGGTCCGGGCCTGGCGACGACCAAGTGGAAACTGTTGGTTCCGATGTCGAGTGCCGCGATGGCGTCGAAGGCCTCAGGCGGCTGCCCGATCGAATCCGGTTCGTCAGTGACGAGGTTCGAGGTCAGCGGTGTCGATGTCATCGGTGTGGTGGTGGCTTGTGTCGTGGTGGTTTCCGCAGCGGTGATCCGGGTTCTGGGTCGATCCTCCCATCTCAGCACCCCGGGTCGCGACGATCGGGGACCTGTGCCGGCTCGAGCCGCACCAGAGCGATGGTGCTGGTGTCATCGGACTGCACTCAACTCTGCGGTGACGGTCCGTGGGCGCAGCGTGTCGACGGTGACGGCCACGAGGGCCAGCCAGACCAGGACGAAGCCGATGAGTCGACCGGTCGGCATGGGTTCGTCGAAGACCAGCCATCCCAGGGTGAAGTTGATGATCGGGACCAGATAGTTGAGCGGGCCCAGGATCGTGAACGGTACTGAGCGCGCCGCTCGCGTGAACAGCAGGAGTGGCGCTGCGGTGGCGACCCCGGTGCCGAGGAGGAAGGCCCACTGGGTGCCGGAGGCATCGACGATCGTGGCATCGGGGCGAGCAAAACCCCAGAAGATGATGCCGATGGCCGGGATGAGCAGGATCAGGCCCTCGGCGGTGAGGCCGGTGACCGGCGACAGAGGCGATCGGCGTTTGACGAGGCCGTAGAGGCTGAAGGTTCCAGCGATGATGAGCGCCAACCATGGAACCTGCCCGTATGACCAGGTGAGGATGATGACCGCAGCGACGGCGAGGCCGACGGCGAGACGCCTCAGCGGGGTCAATGTCTCCCCGAGGATGACGATGCCGATGACCATCGTCCCGAGTGGGGCGAGGAAATACCCCAGTGCGGTCTCGACCACCTGATCGTTGAGGACAGCGAAGACATAGGTGGTCCAGTTGACCGTCAACAGCACGCTGCTGATCGCAACGATGGCCAAGACTCGCGGTTGGGTGATGATCTCAGTGACGAGCCGCCACGGGGCAGTGGCCGGTTCATCGCCTCCGCCCTCGCCGGTGTCCCGACCGGTCAACGATGCCGCGGCGACCACCGCCACCATCACCACGGTCATCATCACGAGGCGCCAGCCGATCAGTTCGACGGCGCTGAAGCCGTCCAACTGTTTCCAGTAGAGCGTCAACAGACCCCAGATACCGAATGCGGCGATACCGGACTGGATGCCCCGTCGGGTCTGGTGGTCCATCTCTCATGAGATTAGGCAGCGCTGGGGTGGTTTCCCGCCACCCGCTAGCGTTCAAGTCGTGATGCGCCTCGTGGATGCCCAGCAGTGGAGCAGATTGGCAGCGTTGCGGCCGTCGGGAACACTGTCGGAGTTATTCCAGGCTGATCCTGGTCGCGCCAGCCGTTTGCGTGTCGAAGCCGGGGATCTGTTGATCGATTACTCCAAACAGCGCATCGATGATGCGGTGATGGCGGAGCTGATCACTCTGGCGCGTCACGCAGCGGTTGCTGAGCATCGTGACGCGATGTTCGCCGGGGAGCGGATCAACACCACCGAACACCGTTCGGTCCTGCACACCGCGCTGCGCGCTGGAGCCGCTGAGGTGGTGAGGGTCGATGGGGTCGATGTGGTGGCCGAGGTCCATGCGGTGCTGGCCGAGATGGCGAACTTCGCCCGAGGGGTGCGCAGCGATGGGCAGATCCGCCATGTGGTCAACATCGGGATCGGTGGCTCAGACCTCGGTCCTGCGATGGCCGCCGACGCATTGTGGGCGTGGGCAGACCACGGGATCGAAATGCATTTCGTCTCAAATGTCGATGGTGCTGACCTCGATCGTGTCTTGGCGGTCGTGGACGCTGAGACCACCTTGTTCATCGTGTCGTCCAAGACGTTCACCACCGTCGAGACCATGACCAATGCTCATACGGCCCGAGCCTGGTTGGT
>SKFX01000141.1 GCA_007117775.1 Ilumatobacteraceae bacterium | reverse complement strand
CCCAGTGCTGAACACCGGTTGCTGAACACCGGTTGCTGAACACCGGTTGCTGAACACCCCTGTGCTGAACACCCCTGTGCCAACGACCCGGTCATCTGCCCGTCAGCCGATCTCGGGGACGGCGATCTGGGCGTGGCCGAGGGCCTCGGGGCTGGTCGATGAATACCCGCCATCGACTGCGAGATCCGCTCCGGTCGTGAACGACGAGCGGTCCGAACACAAGAACAGGACCGCCTCGGCCACCTCGGCGGGGTCACCGAGACGCCCGAGCAACTGGAACTGCGCGGCATAGCGATCGGCTCGCTCACGGGTCCCATACCGACGCTCGATATTGCGACTCCAGGTCCACCCGGGTGACACGCTGTTGACGCGAATGCGTTTGGGTGCGAGCACCTGGGCGAGATTGCGGACCATCCCGAGCAGGGCCGCCTTGGTGACCGGATACACCAGACGATCGGGTTGGGACGCTTTGCCCGAGATCGAGGTGACGATGACCACCGACCCACCACCGCGCTGTTCCATCAGGGGCACGGCACGCTGTACCAGCAGGGACGTCCCCGCGACGTTGACATCGAGCGCCTCGAGCCAGCGTGAGCGATCGGTCTCGAGACGATCGTCCACGAAGCTCGCATGGGCGGCCACGACGATGTCCACACCACCGAAGCACTCGACCGCCGTGTCCAGTACCGCCTCGAGATCCTCATCGCGGCGCGTCGATCCGACGACGAAACGCGCCGCGTCCCCGAGGGGGCTGAGCACCTCATCGGCGACATCGGTATCGGGCCCGACGATGACCACCGACCCACCGCGCTCGACCATCAGCCGCGCCACCTCGGCCGCGATCCACGACGTTCCGGTGATGACGGCCACCCGGCCGTCGAACTCACCTGCGACCGGGTCGGTGGCGGAGTCGAGTGTGACCATTCAGATGCCCACGCGCTGATGTTTGGACTCGGCCTCCCATTCGGCGCGGGCGATGCGCACCTCCTGGCGGTTCGACACCTCGGGCACCCCGACATCCCACCAGGCGCCCCCGCCGACCCATTCGTACTGCGCGACGTCGATGACGATGACCGCGGTGCGATCAGCGGCTTTGGCCCGCGCGAAGGCCGCCCCGAACTCATCGAGGGATGCGACGTGTTCGGCATGGGCGCCCATCGCGGCGGCATGCTGCGCGAAATCGACTCGGACGAGATGATCGTGTCGCGTGGTGCGCAACAGGTTGTTGAACTCCTCACCACCCTGATTGACCTGCAATCGGTTGATGACCGCGAAACCCTCGTTATCGCACACGATGTAGATCACTTTGTGTCCCGTGAGCACCGAGGCGTAGATATCGCTGTTCATCATCAGGTACGAGCCGTCTCCCACCCAGGAGATCACGTCGCGGTCACCGAGCGCCATCTTGGCCCCGAGTCCGCCGGAGACCTCATAGCCCATACAGGAATAGCCGAACTCAGCGTCGAAGGTGCCCACCTGTCGACTCCGCCATCCGGCGAACAGCTCGCCGGGGAGACCGCCGGCGGCCGAGAGGTGATAGTCGGTCTCGTCACCGATCCGGTTGACGAGTTGGATCACTTGGGCATAAGAGGGTACGTCGACGACGGCGCTGTCAGCGATGGTGCTCAGATGCGACCGCCACTGCGCTTTGTGCTCATGGGCCGCCGATAACCACTCCTCCGGAGCCCGGTGATCGCCGAGAGCCAGATGCAGATCTGCGAGGGCGATATCGGCATCCCCGACGACGCTGACCGCATGCTGTTTGGCCGCGTCCCAACGCGCTGCGTTGATCGCGACGATGCGCAGGTTCGGATTCTTGAACAGCGCCCATGAGCCCGTGCTGAAGTCCTGCAGACGGGTCCCCACCGCGATCACGACATCGGCGTCCTCGGCGACGGCATTCGCGGCGGTGTCACCCGAGATCCCGAGTGCGCCGATCAGGTTGGGGTGGTCGTCGACGAAGGCCGACTTGCCCGCCATGGTCTCCACCACCGGAACACCGTGGGCCTCGACGAACTCGGTCAACGTGGTGACCGCACCCGAATAGTGCACCCCGCCACCGCAGATGACCAGCGGCTGGCGAGCGGCGGCGATCACCGCGGCGGCATCGGCGATCTCACGCCGGTCCGGGACGGGGCGTCGGATGCGATGGACCCGTTCGGCGAAGAACTCCTCGGGGTAGTTGTACGCCTCGGCCTGGACGTCTTGGGGCAATGCGAGAAACGCCGGGCCGCAGTCGGCGGGATCGAGCATGGTGGCGAGGGCCTGGGGCAGCGACTTGACCAGCTGTTCGGGCCGGGTGATGCGATCCCAGAAACGAACGACCGGGCGGAAGGTGTCAGCCGCGGTGATCGTCGGATCGTGGAACTGTTCGATCTGCTGCAGGACCGGGTCGACGATGCGGTGCTGGAAGGTGTCACCGCTCAAGATGAACAGCGGCAGCCGGTTGGTGTGGGCCACGGCGGCTGCGGTCACCATATTGGTGCTCCCCGGCCCGACCGATGAGGTCACCGCCATGATCTGGCGCCGCCGCTTGGCCTTGTTATGGGCCACCGCCGCGAGCGCCATGCCCTGTTCGTTGTGGCCGCGCCACGTCGGCAGGGCGTCGCGGTGCTCGGCGAGTGCCTCGGCGAGACAGGTCACATTGCCGTGGCCGAAGATCCCGAAGATCCCGGGGAACACCGGATGGATCTCACCATCGGTCTCGATCTTCTGGGCCACCATCCAGCGCACCAGCGCCTGGGCCATGGTCAAACGGACGGTCTGCACGGTGTTCCCCCTCGGTTCTGGTCCTGCGGCCGCTCGATTGGATGCCCCTGAAGCGGAATCCGGTGTCGGCCCCGGAGCGAGTAGAGCGCTCTACCCGTTGTGAAATGGCACTGTATCGCGACGACCCGCACCACGCCAGTGATCACCCCCTCCACCCACAGCAAGCTACGTTGCACCCATGCATCCGTACCGCTACGTCTCTGATGAACGCCGGCCGGTCGAGGTCCTGGTCTTTGAGACCGACCCGGCACATGTCGATGCATTCCTCGCTGTCGACCATGAGATCTGGACCCTCGGCGAAGCCGACACCCCCGGATTCGAGCGTGTGCCGTTCCTGTCCAAGGAGGTCTGGCTCGATGACGCGCATCCGGGACGGATCACCCTGGTCTTCGTCTGGGAGTCCAAGGCGGCCTGGGACCGCGTCGGCGAACCGAATCTCCAGGCCCGACTGCAGGCTCGCTTCGATGAGCGTTTCGCTCACCCCTACCGCCTCGTGCAGGCCCTGCATGAGGAGTCCGACCATGGGATCCACCGCTGGAGTCGCTTCGAACGCATCGACGCACCTGACTGAGCGGATCGCCGTGACCGCTGACCAACCGCCGCCTTCAGATCGCGGTCATTCGTCGGGGACCGGCACCATCGGGATCTCTGTGGTCGGAAACTTCGGTTCGTCATCGTCCCAGACGTCGGGGTTGAGCGCCGCCACGAGCACCGAGGTGCCGCGGGGCGCGATCGCAGTGAAGTGACTGGGCGACTCCGTTCGCCGCCGGCGGGTCAGACGCCACGCCGCATAGCCAGCGATCATCGCATTGGCGATCAGGATGAACCAGAAGAATCCGACCGGGCCGACCAGACTCATGGCCACGGCCGCAAGTACTGGCCCGGTGACTGCGCCGAGACCGGACGCGAGCACCAGCCGACTGCCTGCACCCACCATCTGCTCGGGTTCCAGCCAATCGTTGGTATGCGCGTTCAACAGCGCATACATCGGGAACGAGAAACCCCCGACCGCCACGATCACCACCAGCGCCTGCAGGAACCCGGGCGTTGAGCCGCTCATGACCCCGAACACGGCCGCCAGCGCAGCCAACAGAGCGGCGATCGCGATCACCCGACGACGATCAGTGCGATCCGACCATCGCCCGATCGGCCATTGCAGCAGCGCGCCGGCGAGGATCGCCGCGACCATGAACAGCGAGATCTGGCCAATGCTCAGCCCGATCAACCCGGCATAGATCACTCCCATCGTGAAGATCGCGCCAGATGATGCTCCCGTCAGGATCGCTCCGACGATGCCGAGCGGTGCCGCCTTGAACACCGATATGAAGCTGACCGGTTCAGGCTGCAGGAACCTCGGATTGGCCCGCACCGACAGCGCTGCGGGCACCAGCGCCAGTGACACCAGCACCGAGGTCAACACGAACAGTCCGAACCCGGCGGGGTCCGCGACATTCAACAGCAACTGACCGGCGCCGAGGCCTCCTGACACCACGATCATGTACGCCGACAACATCGAGCCCCGGGTCTCATTGGACGACGCGTCGTTCAGCCAGCTCTCCGCAACCACGTACAACCCGGCGATGCAGAACCCCGAGATCACCCGCAACACGATCCAACCGAGCGGTTCGATCAATACGGCGTGCAACAGCACGGCGCTCGAGGCCACCGAAGCGAATGCTGCGAAGACCCGGATATGGCCCACCCCGGTGACCAGCCGCGGCGACCAGATGGAACCGAACAGGAATCCGACGTAGTAACTCGACATGATCGCACCGGTCACCACGGTGCCGAAGCCCTCGAGTGAGGCGCGCACGCCCAACAGACTCCCCTGCAGGCCGGTTCCCAGCATCAACAGCGCAATCCCGGCGAGCAGTGCCCACGCGGCACCCAACACGTGACGCAGCGGCTGCGCCTGGTCCGTTGATCCGGTGTGTTGTTCGATAGTGCTCATGGTCGTCGAGCGATCCCGAGCGTGAAGTATGTCCAGGGCCGCGGCCCGCGCGCGTATCGCTGTTCGACCGAGTCGATCTCGAACCCGGCTCGTTCGACGAGCGCAACCGGATCACGGGTGAGATGGCATCCGCCGGCGACTCTGCGCTGTATCGGCTCGAGACGACGCTGCCAGACCTGCACCCGCACGTCAGGGGCGATGCCATGCTCGAGAAAATGGAACCGTCCGCCGGGCCGCACGACCCGATACACCTCAGCGAGGGCGCGCTCCACATCAGCGATCGTGCACAGCGTGAACGTCGATAGCGCCCCATCACAGCTGGCGTCTTCGAGCGGCAGCGACTCAGCCTCGAGATCGAGATGTTCGACCGGGATGGACTGATCGGCGATACGCCGCTCACTGCGCCGGCGAGCTCCCGGACTCGGCTCCACCGCACGGATCAGCGAGACATCGGGGCCGTAGTGGCCGAGATTGAGCCCGGAGCCGAATCCGATCTCGAGGAGTTCGCCGCTGAGGCCATCGGTGGTACGCCGACGCCAGCGGTGCAGATCCCGCGAGCCGCAGGCACATTCGACCAGTCGCGGCAGCACCTGTTCGCGATAGGCGAAACCCGGGCGCCAAGCACTGAATCTGGAGGAGTCCACGACGTCATTGTGGCGTAACGGACCAGCGGGTGCCCACCATCTTTGAGTCCATCCGTAGGCTGAAACCATGGCACCAACGACGACGAACCCCGAAGCCGACACATCAGCACACACCGACACAGCGGCCGATCAGCACTCAACAGTGGCAGAGGCCGTGATGGCGGTCCGTGAAGCCGCCGATCTCCGGCTGCTGTTCGACCTCGATGCACGCCGTGACGCCCTCGGCCAACTCGAGAGTTTCCTGATCGCCCACACCGATGCGCTCACCGAGGCGCTTGCAACCGATCTCGGCAAGTCCCCGACCGAGGCGTGGTCCACCGAGATCGGCTTCACCCTCAACCAGATCCGCGACGCCCGAAAGCATCTCGAGCAGTGGGCAGCACCGCGCAAGGTGAAGTTGCCACTCAAGATGCGGCCGGGTCGGGCCCGCATCATCCCCCAACCCCTCGGCGCGGTCTGCATCATCGCCCCGTGGAACTACCCGGTGCAGTTGACGCTCGCCCCGCTCGTCGCCGCGCTCGCAGCCGGTAATTCCGCCGTGGTCAAACCGTCAGAGATCGCGACGGCGACCGAGGCGCTCCTCGCCGCGGAGCTCGAGCGCTACCTCGGCGAGTACGTGTCGGTAGTCACCGGCGGACCAGACACCGTCACCGAGCTGCTGACACACCGCTTCGACCACATCTTCTACACCGGCAACGGCCGTGTCGGCCGGATCGTGATGCGCGCTGCAGCCGAACACCTCACCCCGGTGACACTCGAACTCGGCGGCAAGAGTCCCGCCGTGGTCACCTCGCAGGCCGATATCGACATCGCGGCGCGACGGATCGCCTGGGGCAAGTTCGTGAACGCCGGCCAGACCTGCGTCGCCCCCGACTATGTCTTGGTCGAGCGATCGGTTCGCGACCGCTTCGTCGATCAACTCCGGCGATCGATCGAACGCTTCTTCGGCGACGACCCATCGCTCTCGCCGGACTACGGACGCATCATCAACGGCCGGCATCTCGGCCGGCTGGTCTCACTGCTCGATGATCCCGATGCCGGCCAGGTGGCCATCGGTGGCCTCGCCGATCCGATCTCGCGTTATCTCGCACCGACGGTTCTGATCGACACCGCTGCAGGCTCGGCGCTGATGGACGATGAGATCTTCGGACCGATCCTGCCGGTGCTCACCTTCGATGAACTCGACGAGGCCATCGCCACCATCGGATCGCGGCCACATCCGCTTGCGCTGTACATGTTCTCCGCTGATGACCACGAGGTCGATCGGGTCCTGGCTCGTACGACGTCGGGTGGGGCGCTCGTGAACCACACCCTGTTGCATCTCGCCGTTGAAGGGCTCCCCTTCGGCGGGGTCGGTGAGAGCGGGATGGGCTCGTATCACGGCGTCGCCGGATTCGACACCTTCAGCCATCTGCGATCGGTCTTGGCTCGGCCGACCAAACCCGATCCAAGAGTCATGTACCCGCCCTATGGTTCGCTGAAGCAGCGCGTCTTGCGCAAAGTGCTGTGATCGCGGTGCGCGATCGACCACGGCGATGATCGCCTCGATATCGGTAATCTCAGCGAGATGACCGACCTTGGACCCACTCGCCCTGTCACGCTGAGCGATGGGTCGATCTCTGTGGACATCGACCCGATCAACGGGGGACGAATCTCATCGCTGCGAGTCGACGATGACGAACTGCTGTGGACAGATGCTGATCTCCACCCCACCGAGCGCGCTGCGATCGCATGGGGTATGTATCCGATGGCTCCGTTCGCCGGCCGTATCCGCACCGGCCGGTTCACCTGGCGTGATCAACAACAGCAGCTTCGGATCAACCTGGCCCCCCATTCGATCCACGGCACGGTGTTCGACCGGGCATGGCACCTCGATCGGACCGGTGACACGGCCATCGAGATCAGCACTGCGCTGGGCGAGCACTGGCCCTGGGCCGGCCGCTGTGTACAGCGATTCGAACTCGATGACTCCACCCCGGGGCTCTTGCACACCACCATTGAGGTCCACAGTGATGGCGAGGCGTTCCCGGCGTCGGCCGGTTGGCATCCGTGGTTCCGAACGACCACACCATCAGGAGCACGGTTGTCACCGTTTCGGCCCGGACTCGCCGGTGGTCTCGGCCGCCAAGTGGAGCGCGGCTCCGATGCGATCGCCACCGGACGATGGATCCCGGTCTCTGATTCGCCCTGGGACGACTGTTTCGACGGGGTCGACTGGCCATTGACACTGGAATGGAGGCATGACTCCGGCAGCGTCCACGCTCTGGAGATCTCCTCTGACGCCCCCTTCGCAGTGGTCTATGACGAACGCGTCGAGGCGTGGTGCGTCGAGCCCCAGAGTGCCCCTCCGGCGGTCATCGACGAGACCATCGCCGAGGACCTCGGGGCCGCCATGGCCATCGTCGAACCCGGTGCACCGTTGGTGGTCGACGCGTCATGGCGAGTCATGACGCGTTGAGTACAGTTCTAGAGGTGGATACGGCCCCGGACCCCGATTCGACTGGTCCACACCGGCGACCCATCGATCGGCGCAGCCTGATCACGGGCGCGTTCGCCACCGGTGCCGCCGCCTCGCTATTGGGTTCACGGGCCGTACGAGCCGAGCCCGAGGATCTGGTCGTCGATGGCCCCGCCACCCTGCGCGCCTGGGCGCGCCGCGGCGGCCAGATCCGGGTCACCGATCCGCCCGAACCACCCCAGCGCTGGCGGCCGGGAGATTTCATCACCCATGTCGATGTGGACCGGCGCATGATGGCGTTGACCTTCGATGACGGCCCCTCCCCCTATAACACGCCGCCGATCCTGGCGACCCTGGCGCGCCATGGGGTCAAGGCCACCTTCTACCTCATCGGCGTCAACGTCCGCGCCTATCCGCATCTCGCTCGACGGATCGTGAGCGAAGGTCATGAACTCGGGAACCACAGCGTCTACCACTCGCCGTATTCGGCCGCCCCACTGGCCTCTCAGATCGGCCCGAACCAGAACATCATCCGCGATGCCACCGGCGTCACTCCGGTGACCCATCGCGCACCCGGGCTGACCCGCGGCGATGCGATCTTGAATGCATGCGCGCGCCACGGTCTGTATGAGGTGCACACGCATATGCAGACCAGCGACTGGCAGATGCCGCGCCGCTCCGCAGGATTTCTGATCAATGAGTTCCGACGGCACCACCGCAACGGCGCATTCCCGATCTACCACGATGGTGATGCCCGTCGGCCGACCACCGATGCCGTCGACGGGATCATCCGTGCCGGACTCGGATTCGGCTATCAATTCGTCACCGCCACCGAACTCGTCAACGCCGGTGCACCCCAGCCGGGCAGGCCGGGGTACCGCATCGGTGACCCGCCGCCGATGGCGTTGGGCGCGAGCCACCACAGCAGTGATGCACCCGGAGCCATCGTCACCTCAGAAGCGACAGACAGTGTCGAAGCCTATGTCGACTGCTGTGGGTACGATGCCCGCCAGCAGCTGGTCGATGTCTTGGCCGACCGCACCAGCCTCAGTCGCGCTGATCGCAGCCGGATCGTCGAGGTGCTCGCCGATATCGACGATCTGCGTCGCGCCTGAACCGCGCTCTCGACGTCAGCGGCGAGCGAACCCGAGGTCGCCATGGTCGGGTGACCATCGGCTCGAGAATCGGAACACGTCACCGCGCACCACCGTCCGGCGCCACTCGAGCGGAGCATCGCGCCACTCGGTGCAACGCTCGATGACGAAGACCGGTTCGAGCACGTCGATACCGAGATGGTCGGCCTCGCCCAGGCTCGGGAGCGCCGGTCGGATGTTCTCAGTCCCCCGATCGGGCCGGGCACCGAGGCGAGCCTCAAGCTCCAGATAGAGCGCGGTATGGCTCAGGTCGATCTCGAACAGCACCGCGCCGATCGCCTCGGGCAGCCACACCTCATCGACGGCGAAGGGCTCGGCATCGGCGAAACGCACACGATGCAGAGAGACGACCATCTCGTCGGGATCGACGCTGAGGCGATCGGCGATCTCCCCGGCCCGCTGACGCTCGAGTGACAGCACCGTCGACTCCTGTCGGTAGCCCTGGGCCTCGATGGAGCGGAACACGCTGTAGGGCGAGCCCACCTGTTGTTCGAGGGCCACCGGTCGCACCTGACTGCCACGACCGCGGGCACGGGTGATGATGCCCTCGTCCTGGAGACGGCGACAGGCGTCGCGGACGGTGTGGCGGCTCACCGAGTAGATGCGCACCAGCTCCGAGTCCGGCGGGAAGCCTTCGTCGAACTCACCGGCTGCGAGTCGACGGCGCAGATCGGTGAGGATCTGCGACCACAGCGGTTCGGCGCAGTCCCGGTCGAGGCGGACGGTAGTTGACATCGGTCACATCGTAGCTCTACGGTGAATGTCCAGACATTTGATGATCCTCCCTCGCCGAGCGGTTTCACCGCCATTGCGCTAGGGGTACACGACTGGGGGACTTGATGAGGTGTGTGCTGGACCACCATCTCGGCGATGGACTCGGCCACCGGGTCGGGTTGCGCCCGAGCGCGGCGCGAGGAGGAGACCGATGACCCGCTACGCCTTCTTGATCGACCAGGACACCTGTATCGGCTGTCACGCCTGCACGGTGGCCTGCAAGTCCGAGCACGATGTGCCCCTCGGTGTCAACCGCACCTGGGTGAAGTACATCGAAAAGGGTGCATTCCCCGACTCGCGGCGCTTCTACTCGGTCAATCGCTGCAACCACTGTGATGACGCACCATGTGTGACCATCTGCCCGACCACGGCACTGTTCCGCCGTGACGACGGCATCGTCGATTTCGATGATTCGCGCTGTATCGGCTGCAAGAGCTGTATGAACGCCTGCCCCTACGACGCGCTCTACATCAACCCCGACACCAACACCGCCCATAAATGCAACTTCTGCACCCATCGCGTCGAGGTGGGACTGGAGCCCTCCTGTGTGGTGGTCTGCCCGACGCAGTCGATCTACGCCGGCGATATCGACGATCCGACGTCGAAGATCTCCGTGATGCTCGGAAGGCACGACACTGCGGTCCGGGCCCCTGAACAGGGCACGAAGCCACATGTGTTCTACAAAGGTGCCGATGAGGCCGCCCTCGATCCGCTGCGCACCCGCATCCTCGATGACGGCATGATCTGGGCCGACACCACACCGGACCACTCGACGATGGTCGTTGATCCGCCCGGACACGGTGAACAGGTCGTGGCGCGCACCGCCTACACCACCGCCCACAAGATGGCATGGACCTGGCGGGTCTCGGGCTATCTGGTCACCAAGGCCATCGGCGGTGGCGCCCTGATGGTCGCCGGGTTGGCAGCGCTGATGGGATGGTCCGACGAACGTGCCTTCATCGGACTCTATGCGCCGTTCATCGCGCTGTTGATGGCGGCGATCACCGGCGTGCTGTTGATCTGGGACCTCAAACAGCCCAAGCGCTTCTACTACCTGTTCACCAAACCCCAGTGGGGTTCGTGGCTGGTGAAGGGCTCGCTCATCCTGCTCGGCTTCGGAGCGTTCGGGTCGCTGTGGTTCCTCGGTGGACTCATCGACTCATCATCGCTGATCACCGCGATCGCCGTGCCGACGATCATCCTGGGTGCCGGGACCGCCGGCTACACGGCGTGGTTGTTCGGCCAGTGCGAGGGACGCGATCTCTGGCAGACCCCGATCCTGCTGCCGACGCTGATCGCGCAGGCGATCACCGTCGGCGCCGCTGCACTGATCCTGCCCGCTGCGGCATTCGATCTTCCCGACGGCCTCACCAACACCATCATGTGGAGCCTGTTCGGTGGCGCACTGGCCCAGCTTGCGCTGGTGGCCATCGAGGTCACCTCGCATTCGACGATGTCGGTCGAGATGGCCACCAAGGCCATGGTCTCGGGGCCCTATCGGGGCCGCTTCTGGACCGGGGTGTTGCTCGGTATGGTCGCCGCCGCCGCACTGGCACTCGCCGCGGTCCTGACCGGTTCGCTCGCGCTCGCCGGCGTGGCCGCAGTGGCGGCCATCATCGGCTTGTTCGCCTATGAAGATGCATTCGTCCGCGCCGGCCAGTCAGTGCCGTTGAGCTGAGGAGAACCCCATATGTCACTACTCGATGAACTCGGCGAAGCCGGACGGGGCGATCTCGAACGCCTGGTGCCCGGGACCGCTCTCACCAACTATCCCCCGGCCGAACGCTGGTCGGACTGGGTGGAACTCGATGCCAAGGCATGGGCCCATGGCGAGCGCAAGAAGCGCCGCTTCAGTCTCATCCCGACCACCTGCTTCAACTGTGAGGCCTGTTGTGGCCTGTTGGCGTTCGTCGACAAAGAAACCGGTGAGATCGCGAAGTTCGAGGGCAACCCGCACCATCCAGCGAGCCGTGGCCGCAACTGTGCCAAGGGCCCGGCCACCATCAACCAGGTCCACGACGCCGATCGGATCCTGTATCCGCTCAAGCGCGCCGGGGCGCGCGGCGAGGGAAAATGGGAGCGCATCGACTGGGAACAGGCGCTATCGGAGATCGGTGAGCGGATCGGCACAGCATTTCGCGAAGGCCGCCGCAAAGAGGTCATGTACCACGTCGGCCGACCCGGCGATGACAGCTATATGGAACGCGTCCTCCACGCCTGGGGCCTCGACGGCCACAACTCCCACACCAACATCTGCTCATCGGGCGCCCGGGTCGGCTATGCCGCCTGGATGGGCTTCGATCGCCCATCGGGTGATCATGCCAACGCAAAGGTCATCTTCTTGATCTCCTCGCATCTCGAAGCGGGCCACTACTTCAATCCGCATGCCCAGCGCATCATCGAGGGCAAGATGCGCGGCGCCAAGGTGGTGTGCGTCGATCCGCGACTGTCCAATACCGCATCGATGTCGGACTACTGGCTGCCGGTCTGGCCGGGCACCGAGGCGTTCTTATGCCTCGCCATCGCCCGACTGCTGTTGATCAACGGCACCTGGGACCGCGAGTTCATGCGCCGGTGGGTGAACTGGGACGTCTTCTTGCGCGAGACCCGACCCGATCTCGAATGCAGTTTCGACAATGTCGGCCAGGCGCTCATCGACCTCTACGCCGAGTACACCCCGGACGAGGCCGAGCGGGTCTGCGGTATCGAGGCCCGCAAGATCCACGAGATCGCCGAGCACATCGGACGAGCCGTGCCCGGTCGTCTCGCCACCCACAACTGGCGGGCGTCGGCGGCCGGCAACGAAGGCGGTTGGCAGACCAGCCGCACACTGTTCTTCTTGAATGTGCTGACCGGATCGGTGGGCACCGAGGGCGGCACCAGCCCGAACGGCTGGAACAAGTTCATCCCGGTACCACCGAAGAATCCGCATCCGCACGGTGACTGGAATGAGCTGACATGGCCGATCGAGTATCCGCTCGCCCACCATGAGCTGTCCATCCTGCTCCCGCATTTCCTCAAGGAGGGCCGCGGCCGCATCGACACCTATTTCACCCGGGTCTACAACCCGGTGTGGACCAATCCCGACGGTTTCGTGTGGCTCGAGGCGCTCACCGATGAGGATCTCGTCGGCTGCCATGTCGCCCTGACGCCGACCTGGAACGAGAGCGCCTGGTTCGCCGATTATGTGCTGCCGATGGGCGTCGCATCAGAACGCCATGATGTGGCGTCCTATGAGACCCATATCGGTCGCTGGATCGGCTTCCGTCAACCGGTGATGAAGGTCTACGCCGAACAGAACGGCGAGACGGTGCATCGCACCTATGACGTCAACCCCGGTGAGGTCTGGGAGGAGCACGAATTCTGGATCGACCTGTCGTGGCGGATCGATCCCGACGGTTCGCTCGGCATCCGTGAACACTTTGAATCACCGGTCAACGCCGGCACACCGATGACCATCGACGAGTACTACAGCCACCTGTTCGATCATTCGGTGCCCGGACTCCCCGAAGCCGCGGCCTCCGAGGGCCTCACACCGCTGCAGTACATGCGCCGCCACGGCGCATTCTCGCTGCCCGGGGCACAGGAGATGGTGCATGAGAAGCCCGTCACCACCGATGAGATCGCAGCCGCTGGAGCGGTCCGAGACGAGATCGGCGTGTACCGGGTGCCGGGAACCGCAGGCATGTCCGACAGCGTCGACGACATCGGCGGCCATATGCCCTTCATCGGCGACGGCTCGATCGGCGTCGATATCGACGGTGAGGTGCGCTTCGGCTTCCCGACACCCTCTCGCAAACTCGAGCTGTTCTCGCCGATGATGCGCGACTGGGGGTGGCCCGAGTACACGCTGCCAACCTGGATCCCATCCCATGTCCATTGGGAGAAGCTC
The DNA here is from genome assembly GCA_007117775.1 of Ilumatobacteraceae bacterium. Classification (GTDB taxonomy): domain Bacteria; phylum Actinomycetota; class Acidimicrobiia; order Acidimicrobiales; family Ilumatobacteraceae; genus CSBr16-110. The sequence goes on along the minus strand of SKFX01000141.1, from coordinate 167 downwards.
GATTTCGATGCCGGCGAACGGATCCTGTTGCCGACGTTCCGGCTGCCGACACTCATCCACACCCGCTCCTCGCAGGCCAAATGGCTGGCGGAGCTCAGCCATGCCCATCCGCTGTGGATCCACCCGAGCGATGCCGAACAACTCGGGATCGATGTCAACGGCCTCGT